>BEHG01000033.1 GCA_002898655.1 archaeon HR04 | reverse complement strand
TGATAAAGAGAGTGAAGATGCTATACAAGATAGGAGCAGTTATGATAACTATAGAATACCCATAGTAGTGAACCTTGTAGGCTCTAGCGTTGATGAGTTTGTATCTATGGTTAAGAGGCTAGACCATCTTAGCATTATAGGCTATGAACTCAACCTATCATGCCCCCATGTTGAGAGGGTTGGGCTAGAGGTTGGTGATGACCCTGAACTTGTGAGCAGGATAATCAAGGGCATAAGAGCAGTTACAAGCAAACCAATAATAGCAAAGCTTGGGCTTGGTGCAGTTGATATGCTTGAAGTTGCAAGGGTTGCTATAGACTCTGGTGCTAATGCTGTAACAGCAATAAACACCATTAGAGCAATGGTTATAGATGTTGAGACATGCATGCCAGTTCTTAGCAACAGGGTTGGAGGCTTATCTGGGAGGGCTATAAAGCCTATAGCAGTAAGATGTGTATACGAACTTCATAGAGCAGGAGTTCCAGTGATAGGGTGTGGAGGCGTATATGATTGGATGGATGCAGTTGAATTCATGCTTGCTGGTGCCCAAGCAGTACAGATAGGTAGTGCTATAGGCTATGGATGGCTTGATGTATTCAAGGAGGTTAATGATGGTATAAGGGAGTATCTAGCAAAGAAAGGGTTTAAGAGTGTAAAGGAGGTGGTAGGCATTGCTCACAGATACTGATAGCAATATGGATAAGGATAGGATGAGGCTTGTAAGGGTAGAGGAGGTTAGGGATGAGAGCCCAACTGTAAGAACGCTCATCTTCAAGGATGATGATGCATATAGGGCAAGAGCAGGGCAGTTCCTCATGGTCTGGATACCAGGTGTAGATGAGATACCTATGAGTGTAATGCTTGACCCATATGATAGAGCAGGTTATGCAGCGCTAACAGTTAGGAGGCATGGACGCTCTTCTACTGCTCTATACAACATGCATGAAGGTAGCATGATAGGTGTAAGAGGTCCATATGGGAGGGCTTTCAGTGCTAGCAATGGAGATGTGGTACTGGTTGGGGGAGGTACAGGGCTTGTACCATTGCTTAGGCTCTGCAAGATGCTATCCATATCAACAGATGCAAGGATAACATTCATCATGGGCTCTAGGAGCAGGGATGAGGTTATCTTTGAGGATCTTGCTAGAAGGCTTGTATGCAGTAATGGTAAGGTTATTGTATGCACAGATGATGGGAGCTATGGTCTCAAGGGTTATGCAAGTGATATTCTCAAGACTGTTCTTGATGATTATACAAGTAGGGGAGAGAAGGTTGGTATGGTCTATACCTGTGGTCCAGAGGCTATGATGCTCAAGGTCCTCAAGATGGCAGATGAGTATGGGCTAGATGCTCAAGCAAGCCTAGAGAGGATCATGAAGTGTGGTATAGGCTTATGCTCATCATGCTGTATGGGCAGGTATGTTCTATGCAAGGATGGACCTGTGATGGATGCTAGAGATATCCTAGCATGCAAAGAGTTTGGAGTATATGCAAGGGATAAGAGTGGGAGGCTTGTAAGATATGAATGAAGGTGGAACTCATCAGGACGGTATAGAAATAGTAGGAAGAAGTAGAAGAAAGAAAAGAGAAGAGAAGATAATGATGATCTTGATTACATTATTACATGATGATGGTATTAAACGAGCCTCGTCTCATTCTATAATCTATGTTATGGAATATATGTTCTATAGCAGATGTTATAGAATATTGCTACTTTCTATAAATTAAACAGAAAATTTATATAGATAGTATACGATAGTAGCGGTAATGAGGAAGATAGCTGTATACACGCTAGGAACAGTACTATTAACAATGGTAGTAAGTGTAGCTTTCTTGGTACCAGTTAATGCACAGACTACATATACACAAGGTATAGTACTGAACCCTGCTTCTGGCACACTCCTACCAAATGGATCTATAACGATAACCTGCTTCAATGAACCAGCACATCCATTAGGAGTAAATGGGTCTATAAGGATAACAGACCCTACTGGTGTTGACTGGGATACAGGCGTACAATCCTTTACAGTTGGTGATTTCGATAGCGATGGCATACTAGATAACTCTCTAACAGTAATCTTCCCTGATGACTTCCCAGGTGCATCAACAGATCTAATTGGAGAATATTCAATATTCTGCGATCTCTGGAGCGGTCCAAGTACGGATCCTGATCCTGGAGAGGCAACTCCTATAGTTGGAGCATTCTGGCAGTTCTTTTGGATAAGTTTTAATGTGGTGCCAGAGAGCATAATAGGAGCAGTTGCACCTGTAGGAGTAGGATTAGCAGCATTCATGGGCTACAGATATTATAACAGGAGAAGCAAGTCAATCGCATCTTAATATACATTTTTATTTTTTATTTTTGTAGTCTACAGGAAGCTATTGAGCATATTCTAATTCTATTAACACAACATCGTAGTTCTATTATTACAACATTACACCTTATCAATCGCTAGCGTAAGTTTATATCATGCGTGTATACACTCCATTTAGATGGGCAAGCCAAAGATAGTCCTTACAGCAGATAGAACGCTCATGTCAATATATAGAGGCATATCATTGGCATCGTTCTTTGGTTGTGCACCAGCCTTAGACCCATACAGGCATGATGGGTTCTGGTACTGGATACTCAAGAATCAGGTTACGCCAAGGGTATTGTTCGACTTCATCTGCAACCCAATAGAGCATGATGATGGTATAGCAAGGTATGCTCCATATGGGCTAAGGAAGATAGAGGCTGGGCTCCTAAGGGATGGATTCTCAAGGGATGAGGTTGTTGTAGCACATCCAGAGCATATTGAGCGCTTTATAGGTCCTGAGACTGAGGTTGTTGGCATATACGAGATGGATCCCTTGGGCATGGGTCCTGTTACAATGACATTCACCTATGGCAGGAAGATGATCTCTTATGATGAGTTCTACTCTGCTGAACTGCACAAGAGGATAAGGTTGGCTAAGGAGAGGACAGGGAGCAAGGCTAAGGTTGTAGTTGGTGCTGCTGGTACATGGCAGTACAACTATGATCCAGCAAAGATAGAGGAGTATGATATCTATGCTATAGTTGAGGGTGACTTTGGAGGGACTGCTCCAGAGTTGGATGGTGCTGGGGTAACAGGGGCATTCTTTAGGGCATTAATGAATGGGGAGTTTGATGTTGCAAACCCATTCAAGAAGAGCGACTTTAAGGTCATAATAAAGGACTTTGATGTAGATGGCAGAAAGTACTATGGTAGATTCATACACTACAACGATGAGCCTAGCATAGATGAGATACCTAACATAGTTGAGCCAAGTATACATGGTATGATAGAAGCGATGAGGGGATGTGGGAGAGGATGCAAGTTCTGCGAGGTTACATTAAGGCCATTAAGATACTACCCTCCAGAGAAGGTCAAGGCTGAGATAGAGGTGAATATAAAGAAGGGTATGTTAAGGAATGCATGGATACATAGTGATGATATCTTCGTCTATGGCCTTAACCCTAAGAAGAGCAAGAATATGGAGCCAAATACTGAAGCACTAATCGAGCTCTTTGAGGCTGTTATGAGTACAGGGGTTGCGCATACAAACCCTACACATGGTACCCTTGCTGGAGCTATAGCAGATGAACGCTTGATACCCAAACTCTCAGAGATAATAAGGGCAGGGCCAGAGAACCACATAGGCATACAGTGTGGGTTTGAGACTGGGAGCATAAGGCTTATAGAGAAGTATGCTGATAGGAAGTTGGCACCATTCAAGCCAAGCGAGTGGCACTGGGTTGTAAAGCATTCTGTTAAGGTTCTCAACGAGCACTACTGGGTACCTGCATTCACGCTTATAATGGGTTTAGATAACAACGAGCAGGAGGAGGATAGTTGGGAGACTGTGATGCTGATACATGAACTTGAGCATGAGCAACCAGAGTCCAAGTTCACAGTTACACCATTAACGTTTGTGCCTATAGGCTTGCTTAGCAAGTCAAAGTTCTACGATATAGGGAATAGCATGACCCCTGCAAAGGTTGCTGTTATGTACAAGTGCTGGCAGCATAACTTCAAGTATGGCATAATGAAGTTCATGCACAAGGTTGGGCAGAACGATCCTATAAGGAGGTACTTCTTCACTGGACTAGCAAGGGCATTGGGAGGGATACCTCTTACTGCTATGGAGAAGTATGCTAGGAGGAAGGGTCCAGAGTTTGAGAAGGCTATAGAGAAGGTCAAGGCTGAGTACTATTGAGATTAACGGCTAATGATCTGATATCGAGTTCTACCACTAAGACTTTAAGTCTACTGCTACGTTATCTAGACTCATCCATCTCATTTACCTAAATTTAATGTATAGAAGATAAGATTCTTTTAGGTTCTACCAGAGATACCTCGATGCGGTTAATATAGTACTATATATGCTATAGATAGATATTCTACAACTAAATAATTATATCTGAAACGATTAATCAGATTTTATCCATATAAAGGGTATCTTTAACTAAAAGTTAATTAATTAGATCTGATATTCTATCCTTTATGATAATATACCAGATCTTAGGTAATAACGACTATTCAGAAGTAGAATATGAGATAGATGATGGAAGAAAAGCAGTATATCGATGTAGATTGTCATCAGAGGCATTATACAAACATTGTAATGCCAAGAAGATAGTTCTGCTCAAGCCAGAGAGCATAAGCTCATCAATTGATAAGACGGCTAAGACTGTTGAGCATGTTAAAGCCAATACAGATGGGAATACAGAGATTAAACCTATTCAAGCAGTAGGTATCTACAATAATATTCATTATAATGGGACACCATCGAACGTCTCACTACAGATATTCGCAGATATGTTGAGGAGAAACAGGGAAGGTGATATGATAATAGTGGATCTATCTACAGGTTATAATCTATACGTTCTTTCATTATTGGAGGCTGCAAGATTCTACACATCTTATATGCGATTATCATATGCAAACATCTCAAAGATATTTGTTAGATATGCTGTATCAGAACCCGTAGTTAAAGACTCTGGTCCCTGTCCATACAAAATATATATTGAAGAGTTAGAGACCAGAACAACATTTGATTTACCTCTGCATACAAGCAGTGAAACTAACCTTACTTCATTTATAGAAGATGTTAGTGATGTTGATAAGAAAGATATAGGGCAGAAGTTCTCTTCGTTGAATGGGAGAGTGAAGCGTATATTGAATGATCTAACTATTATCTATAATGCTATAAGATATAATGCGCCACTATTCTTATTCACCGCTCGTATAGATTTTGGTAAGGAGGGGGAGAACAATGATATAGTGAATGATTTATGTAAATTCATAGATCATATTCTGAATGAGAAGAAGAAGAAAATAAAGCGTGCTCTATACTCTATATTCCTTAGTATAGCAATACGAAATGGAGTATGGTATATGCTAAGGGATAAGCTTAATGAGAATAATGATGTGGGAATACCACTAGATACCCTCAAATCTGTATCCAAGTTAATATATGATAAATTAGAGTTAGATCTAAACTGGCGCTTCTTAGAGAGGGAGATACGTGAGATAGAGTCTTACAAAGAACATCTATCGAGCGAGTGGAGAGCATATAAAGAGGTAAAGAGTATCAGTTCAAGACCCAACATCGATGATCAACAACAAGACGCACTTATAACTCAGAATATAAAATTGAGATCAGATAGCAAACGTAACTTCTTTGCTCATGCAGGTTTAAGTTATGATACAGTGGAGTTACGTCTTGATAATGAACGTATACTATGTAGATATAAATTGGATAAGATTAATGAGATACAAAAATGGATTAAGGATCCAGATTAATAATAAAGATATTCATATCATACTTTAATTTATTGAGTTAATAACATATCAATCCAGTAATTCTTTAACCCAGTCTCTTAACCTTATCTTGTCATTTAACTCTCCCTTCCTCTCTATCAAACCCTTCTCCTCAAGCATATCATAGTCTAGAATGCCTCTCTCTAGCAGTAAGGCAATAGGCACATCGTTTTTATAATCAGCCCCGAATATTGAATCTATATACCTCTTAACACCTTCGTCTATTGCAAGTGGTATTGGCGGTATCATAACGAGTTCCCTTGTACTCTCATATACATAGTAGATACCATCTGCACCAGCAAGCAACGCTGCTATCACTGCAGCAGTAGATTCAGGCTTGAATCCTGCAGTGGCAAGAACATACACCTTTGAATCTTTAGAGCTGTGGTGCTTCCTTCTCTTCACAATCCTGACTATCTTGCTCATAAGATCCATCATACCCTCTTGGAACTGCTCTAATGTCTTTGCACTAGAGAAGCCATTCACCTGCACCAACTGAACATTCAACCCTTTTGATTTAAGATGCTCTTCTATTATCTTAGCGCATAACGTTCCAGTACCTGTATCCGAGTGGTATAGGAAGATATTCTCAACATCAGATGGAAGTATCTTATACTCTTCCATGAGGAGTGTAATTGTATTGACCTCTGCACTTGCACCTTTCTTTTTATTTATATAATCCAGTAACGTCTGGAATAATTCGCTCCCACGATTGGTATGGTTATCCTTTATCTTGCTATCATCTATTGAGCCAGGTTCTAACCTTGCAAGTTTTGCAAAATTATATTTCTTATTCATCAAAGCAAGCCTGTTATACATCTGTTCCTGTTCTTTGATTCCTGCTGGTTCACTACCCGCATCTCTATTAGCATTTGATAATAACGATGTACCACATGTAACCAGTAGGGTATACTTCATGTACATTCTTCTCTATTGACTCTATATAAATTTTAAATTCTATAGTATGTTGATTGTTAGGATAAACCTAATCTCCTGCACATTAGTCATACTGCATTATTCTAGGGGTTAAGATTAGTAGGTATCTTTACAGGCCCTTGGTAGTAGAATATAATATTTATATTAGAAGGGTTAGTGTGGTTATGCATATATTGTTTATATTATGCCTTGTACCACAGCAGATGATCTATCCCATTCTATATAACAGATTCTATTAGCATTATCCCCTTAACTGACTAAGTATTACATCAACATATCTTTATCAAATATTATGCTAACCACCTCTCATCTCTCACTTAATAAGTTATCAGACCAGTCCCTTTACACATAGTACCCTTGCCCTATCTCTACGCTCTTTATTATATCTAAGTCTTATCTTGCCCTTATTAATGACCTCTATCAGATTATGCTCTAATCCAGAGTGGGCAAGGAAGTTCCTTTCATCAGGTTCCCCTCTTGACTTGCCAGAAAGTTTTGTATAGTCAACCCATTCAGATGTAACCCCTTTATTATTCTCTACAGCATACTTTATATCGAAGAGATCTTTGTCTATCCTAATACTCAGTCTTCTATCATATTTGAAGAACTCTCTTGTAATCTTATTTAAACTCTCAATGTCTATACCATTATCTTCATCAATTCTGCTTACACAATACCGCTCTTTTAGCAATCTGCTTGTAATATATGCATATATACATATCTTGAAGTCGTTAGTGAATGAAGCTTTTCTATCTATTCTTACCCCATTATTCATCTGTACGTTAATATTCCCTCTAAATATATCCAATGCTATATCTATTATATTCTTTATATCGGAAGGTTCATTATAGAATGTATACAATGCTAGAGGGAGACCATTATAAATAGAACCAATAAATGCATTGATCTCATTCTTCTTACTCTTCAACAACTTAAAGCTATCATCTACCTTCTTGCTATCTTCACTATCTATAGGTCGAGCATTATTTGAGAGCAACTCTTGTAATGGTCTTCCTCTAATCTTTCTATTCTCTATCTGATTTATATTCACGATATATTTATTCATGCCTTTGAAAACTGGATCAGAGTTGTATACCGTTATATTAACATCATAGAATAATGCTAACCATTCAAGCATATCTATAACTGCCCTATAGCAGAGAATTGACATATAATTTACTCCATGTGTCACATCTACATGCATATCTATGGATTTATAATTACTATCAAGTGAAATTAATGCAAGATGATACAGTATCCAGTAATAGTAATCTAGCATAGTGCCTGTGAATGAGTAGTTTCCAGATGTTATTACAGCTGGAGCAACAATTATCTCATATTTATGATTATCTAACTGTTTATCTAGAAATGAGGATACTCTCTCTTTAATCTTTTGCACTATACTCTCGTAATCCTCCTCCTTTATTCCATATGATGCTGCTAGTGTATCACCTACTATAAATAATGCCTTATCTGCTGTTATAGCACTCTCTATTATTGCAGAAGATAGTGCTCCTTCTTTTGATTTGCCGTTTAATCTGTATTCTACTTGTTCATATTTACTCGGATCTCCCAATGGAGCTACAAGTATCTTTGTCATCATAATCGCCTCCATCTTATCTCATCTTCTCTTATCTTATATCTTCTCTTATCTCATCTTCTATCTTATTTTATATTCAAGAAAGGATATAAAGTTTTATGATTCCTACTGCTAATACCCATAGCAGAGATATCTATAACCACAGCCTCCATTACACTTCCTCTTACTCACCCTGATAGGCGGTAACCTTTCCTCCTCAACCATCCTTCTTATCCTACTCATTATCCTTATAACATACATCTTCATTCCATCAGTTATATAGACTCTAGCCAGAGTATCATCATAATGGATGTAGCCTTCAACACAGGCCTTCTTACATGCCTCCTCTAGCAGTATAGCATAGAATGTTATCTGATATTTATGATCGCTGTATACCTTGCCATCGTCCTTGGATCTCATACTCTTATACTCTACTGGTATAAGCCTACCATACTCATCCTCTAGCACACAGTCTATCACTGCAGATGCCATAAGCCTATCAGAGGTTATCTTGTAGTTAAAGTATCTATTCTTTATTTTGAATGGGTATATAGATATACCTCTCTTCTTCTCATTACTCTCCTCCTCTTTATGCTTTAACCTTGCATCTATCTGTTGGCTACCTATTATAGGTTCTATACCCATAACCCTATGAAAATATACTACCCTTTCACAGTATATCCAGTTCTTTATATCAGAACCAGTTATGTATAAAGAGTCGTCAGATGACAGTCACACCATCACCCTCTTGGTTATCTATACTCCTCTTCTTGCCATTAGCATCACATATATGCTTTATCCCCTTACTGGTATCATCTATCATCAAACCCTTTGAGTAGCATGAATCGCACAATGGATATATAATTATACTCTTCCTTCCATCATCTCCAATACTATCCTTTAGTATATGATGGAGATCTAGCAGTAATGAGTGTAACCTAAACCTTGGTAGATCCCCTATAAAACTACTGTATTGTATCCTTGTTAAACCATACTCAAGGAGTCTCTTTGCTATGGCATCTCTAACGTTATCATCACTTATATCATATATTATGAGGTATCTCATTTAGATTATAAATGGTTTATACTCCGTTATCTCTCCCCTCAAGAACCTTGCTACGTCTCTTGCCTGTTCCACTATCCGATCCTCTATGCTATACATGTCAGATCTATGCTCTAGACGCTCCTTCAGTGAGTTTATAACTTTATGTAGTGTGCCTTTGCTTAACCTTACATTATTGCTATCATCTACCTCAAGTATCTCATCTCTCTTGAGCTCTTTTAGCCTTAGCATCTTAAGTATAGTTATATCTACAACAGGTTGCCTGAACTCCTCTATCAGGTCTAGCGCTAGTGATTCTCTACCTGCTCTATCTGCATGTAAGAAACCAGCATGAATATCTAGACCAGAGATGATTATTGCATTAATTACTCTAGTTAACAGAAATCCATAACCATAGTTCAAGAGGATATTGACTGGATCTCTAGCATGTCTATGCTCTCTCTTCTCAAATATGAAGCCATCTGGTAATAGTAAAGCAAAACCCTTCCAGTAGTTATCCCTTGCAGCCTCTGCCTCCAACCTCATTATCTTTGCCCTTGTCTCATTGTAATGTCCATCATACTCTATATTAAGCAAGGAGTCGGCTAATTTGGCTATGTTATCTGCATACATACGTATCTGTACAGCCCTATCATATCGTTCGCTGTTTGCTCGTAAACGCAAGAGTCTCTCCTGATTCTTCATCTTACCGTATATGAATGCTCGTGCCAACTCAAAGCCACGTCTATCATTTAATGCAGAGTACTGAGCCCTCTTGGTCGATATAGTGCCAGATGCCACTATTGGTGAGATCATGCTGTATGGTCTCCCATATCTATTCATGAAGAATATTGGTATCTGGTTCTTTATAGCAAGGAGTATAGCACTGGTAGTTATGTTTATAGCCTTACCATAGAGGATGATCTCTGATATATCTAGTGCTGGTATGGTCTGTTTATCAACACCCTTACCAGTGATAACGAATCTGTTACCTGTAGAACCTAGCTTAACGCCATAGGATCTTATAGAGATTATTCTCTTCATACATCTCATCTAGGATACCCTGAAGGTATAGATAACATTTTTGTAGATATAAGAAATCCCATTATGACTGATAGGCATGTTATATTGTCTTAAATATCTGAACTCTTAGAATAGATGATCCTATATGAGTAAGAGGTAAAAAGGTAGATCAGTCTAAAACTCATTAGCATCTTAGAAAAAAGAATAAATATCTCTATATAGAAGATGGTATGAATGAGTATGCTAGCCTAGCTAGCATATGAGATAGGTTAAGGGATAGGAAGAAGAACTTAGGCTGAGTATAGAGCTGGGAAGTTTAGGTATAGGCATGTAGATGGAGGGAGAAGGAGGTTAAGGGAGAGAGGGAGAGAAGGAAGGAGGTTGATATAAGCAGATATGTAGAAGGATGTGATAGAGAGAAGGTAGCAGAATTGGAGAGGCTCTATAGGCATATAAATAAGGCAGATAGGCA
>BEHG01000032.1 GCA_002898655.1 archaeon HR04 | reverse complement strand
GGTGCCATGCCATCTCGCTCTGCATCCTGAGCATACAGCATCTCTTCCTCCCTGTAACTATCTTTATTGGGTTACCTTTACTGCTATCTGGATGCCTTAATATGCTTGTATAGTCCTCTGGCCTATTCATGTTAGTAACCCTTATCTCCACATCTATGCCAGCATCCTCTATATCCTTGATAGCTATAGGGTCAAGTATCTTCATACCAAACATGCCAGCAAGTTCAGCCTCATTGTATGATAGCATTGGTACATGCTCTAATCCATCCTTAACAACCTTGGGATCAGCACTAAGCACTGAACTATCCTTCTCAAAGCTCAAGGTTATGGAGTAAGCATCGTGCAGTAGTATAGCAAGGTCTGCTGCTGTCCTATCAGAGCCTCCCCGTTCATACGTAGCCTCCAACCCATCCATAGTTTTGCCTATGAATCCTCCTATGCATACAACATCATATGCCTTGAGCATATCCCTCAATACCTTGCTACTGCTCCTACTAGCATCTAGCAGGAAGTTTGCTGCCTCAAAGTTATCATCAGTTATTATAGGCCAGTCACTGAACTCAATATTACATGACTTGAACCCTGAACTCTTCATGATGTGATGCATAGCATCTGCCATAACCAACTCTCCACTATAGGCTAGTGCTCTAGCCCTTGTTACATCAACGAACCTTCTGTATTCTGCTGCCTGCTTTAATGCTATTATAACATGCTTATGGAACCTATCAAGCCTCTGAAGGAACTCCACCCTATTCTGCTCATCCATATACCTACTTGCTATACGCTCATACACACCCTTGAGAACATCTATATCCACTGGCTCTGATGAGGCATAACTCTTACCTATCTCTATTGCAATATCTGTAAGCGACCTTGTCTTGCCATCGTATGTTGTGAATGGGGCTGAGAATACTGCAACTACCTTCTCTTGCTCAGCAAGCATACTCTTGATCCTGTTCAGTACACGGGGTATATTACTACCATCTATGCCTAGGGTATTACCTCCAAACTTTGCTATAGTTAATTTAGCCATGTATAGGATAAGATGGACCATCTAATAAAATCATAACTCCCATCTAATTGGTACTATATACCCTAGATTGGTTTATAAGCAGTATACAGGTTAAGGCATCTGTATGGATGATGATAGTGATGATAACAATAAGTTAGTGCTAGATACCAGCATAATAATAGATGGGAAGGTAAGCAGGATGCTTGAGTATGGTGAGTTGGATAAGTGTGAGATAATAATACCAACTGCAGTTCTGGATGAACTGCAAGCACAGGCATCTCTAAGCAGGGAGCAAGGATTCATTGGCCTGAATGAGGTTAAGAGGCTAAGGGAGCTATGTTCAAGCAAGGGGATAACGCTAAGGTTCGAGGGTGAGAGGCCAAGCATGGATGATATAAAGTTGGCTAGGCATGGGAGGATAGATGCGTTGATAAAGGATGTTGCAAAGAAGGAAGGAGCTATGCTTGTAACTGCAGATTATGTACAAGCACTGGTAGCAGAGGCTGAAGGTATCAAGGTGAGGTATATACGCAAGGATGTGAAGAGAGAGTTATCATTTGAGAGGTACATAGATGAGCAGACCATGAGCCTGCACATGATGGAGGATGTTAGTATATTTGCAAAGAAGGGTAAGCCTGGTGCATTCAAGTTGGTTAAGGTTAGAGAGGAGCAATGCACACATGAAGAGTTGATGAACATGATAAGGGAGATATCGGATGCAGCAAGGTTAACCCCTGGTGCAAATGAGATAAGCATGAATGGTGCAACAGTGATCCAGTTAGGAAACTACAGGATAGCAATAACTAGACCGCCATTCTCAGATAAACTTGAGATAACTGTAGTTAGGCCAACTGTAAGGCTAACGTTAGATGATTATAGGGTATCGAAGAGGCTCATGGAGAGGCTCAAGAGCAGGGCTGAAGGCATACTAATAGCAGGACCCCCAGGCTCTGGCAAGAGCACACTGGCAAGTAGCCTAGCAGAGTTCTATATGCAGCAGGGGAAGATAGTGAAGACATTCGAGTCACCAAGGGATCTACAGGTTAGCGATGAAATAACACAGTACGCACCATTGGAGGGGAGCTTCAAGAAGGCTGCAGAGATACTCTTGCTTGTAAGGCCAGACTACACAATATTCGATGAGGTTAGGAAGAGTGAGGACTTTGAGGTCTTTGCTGATATGAGGCTGGCAGGGGTAGGGATGGTTGGTGTAGTACATGCATCAAGCCCATTGGATGCTATACAGAGGTTCATAGGCAGGGTTGAGTTGGGCATGATTCCCCATATACTTGATACAATAATCTTCGTTAATGCTGGAGCAATAGTCAAGGTCTATGAGTTGAACCTAACTGTTAGGGTACCTACTGGCATGGTTGAGCAGGATCTTGCAAGGCCTTTGATAGAGGTTAGGGACTTTGAGACTAACAGGTTGGAGTATGAGATATACACCTTTGGTGAGGAGAATGTTATAGTGCCAGTTGAGGCAGAGAGCAGTGGTGATGGTGATGGTATAAAGAGGCTTGCGGAGGAGAGGATACTTGAGGTTGTAAGGAGGTTTGATAAGAGCGCTGAGGTGAAGATAACTGGTAGCAGTAGTGCACTGGTTAGGGTTGATCGTTCAGCAATACCATTGCTTATAGGCAAGAGTGGTTCAACAATAAAGGAGCTTGAGAGGATGCTTGGCATAAGTATAGATGTTGAACCAAGGATCAGATCTATGGGAGAGAGTGTAAAGTTTGATATAAGTGAACAGGGTAACTCACTATACATAATATTTGAGGATATTGTAAACAAGAGTGTTGATGTATACGTGGATGACCAATACCTATTCTCTGCAATGGTTGGAAAGAAGGCTAGGATAAAGGTCTCCAAGGAATCTGATGTTGGTAAGAGACTACTACAGGCATTGCTTGCAAATAGCAGGATAAGCATATTTATTGGTAGAGAGAAGAGTAATGGATAAGGCTAGTCAAAGGGAAGAGAGTAGAGATAACATTATATCAGATGACATCATAACTATCTGTATGAGTGGGATGCTTGATGATGGTTCAGCACTTATAATAGTTGATATGCAGAACGACTTCATGCCAGGAGGCTCCCTACCAGTACCAGATGCAGATAAGATCATACATGTCATAAACAAGTATATAGAGATATTCATGGCCAAGGGACTACCAATATTTGCTAGCAGGGACTGGCATCCTCCAAACCATATATCGTTCAAGCAGAGGGGAGGAGTATGGCCTGTACACTGTGTTAGGAATACCTTGGGTGCAAAGTTCCATCAAGATCTTAAACTGCCTAGAAGTGCAATTGTTATATCGAAGGCAACTGATCCAAACAGGGAGGCGTATTCAGCATTCGATAGGACTGAACTTGCTGATAGGTTGAGGGAGAAGAACATAAGGAGAGTGTTTATAGCAGGGGTTGCTACTGATTACTGTGTAAAGAATACTGCGTTGGATGCGCTTGAGAATGGGTTTGAGGTTATACTGCTTGAGGATGCTACAAAAGGGCTAGCAAACAGTCTATCTGCAATAGAGGAGATGAAGGCCAAAGGGGTTAAGATGATGAGGTTGGAGCAGTTCATAGCAGTAAAGAATAGATGATAAACATACCTCACCTCTTCTTATTTAGTTATTTTGTAAATAATGAGATGATAGTATTATAGAGTGCTTATCCTCTTCACTATACTCTCATCGCTCTTTATAATCTCTACAAGTTGCTCTAACCTCTTGAGCGATCTGTTATCGAAGTAATGCTCTATACCCTCTGTTATCCTGTGCGCATCCTCCTCCTCTATACCTAGAAGTAGCAGGAACTCTATAAGTATGCTATGCCTATCCCTTATCATCTTGGCAATCTCTAGCCCTTTATCCTTCATCCTTATCCCCCTATACTTCTCATACTCTATGTAGCCAGATTCATGTAGCCTCTGCACCATCTTTGTAACGCTAGCAGAACTAACGTTGAGGTAGTTGGATATATCGCTCATGCTTACATAACCCTTATGCTCCATAAGCTCGTATATAACCTCCAGATAATCCTCCATCCTTTGAGTCCTTCCTCTTCCACCAGTGCCATGCTTACTATGTGCAGCCTTTATGGACTCAAGCCTATCCCTAGCCTTACCCAATGCTATAATCTGCTAAACCTACTTATATACACTTTATGCATGTATGGTTATGCTAGTAACTGTTGATGAATTGAAGAAGATGCTAGATGCAAAGGCTCAAGACATCCTCATAGTAGATGCTAGATCATGGCATGAGTACTACTCTGGGCATATACCTAGAGCAGTTAACATGGACCTATTTGCATTCCACTGGGCAGATACAAGTGATGAGGGTATAGAGAGGTTCAACTCAAGCCTGAAGATGCTGCTCAAGAGTGCTGGCATAACCTATGATAAGCATATCATATTCTATGATGATATAACTGGCACCCTCGCTGCTAGAGGCCTATGGCTCATGCATTACATATGCCATGAGCATGCAATGGTCCTTGATGGTGGGTTTAGAATGTGGAGGAGGAGAGGTTATCCAATTGAGAAGGAGCCTACAAGACCAAGCCCTGTGAAGGAAGATTATGCATACAGGTTCAATAGTGATGTGCTTGCAACATACAGATACATACTGGAGAGGATGAACGACCATAATGTTAGGATAGTTGATGCAAGGAGCAGGGAAGAGTATCATGGTATCTATGTTAGAGCATCAAGGGGAGGGCATATACCAAGGGCAGTGAACATAGACTGGGAGGCTAACATAATGCATAATGGTACGATGAAGCCTGTTGAGATGCTTAGGAAGGTGTACTCTTCTATTCTGCATAGAGATGATGAAGGTAAGGATGATAATGGTGAGGAAGGTGTAAAGGATGATGATAATGATATGGAGATGATCTGCTACTGCCAAGGAGGTTATAGGGCAGCCCATGCATACCTAGCATTAAAACTACTAGGCATGAAGAAGGTTAGAGTATACCTTGGATCATGGTATGAGTGGGGGAATAGGTATGAACTACCAGTAGAGTAGGTAGGTAGGTAGGTAAAGTTACCCTAATCCTCTCCCTCTCCTTCTTACTTACTTACTTTTCCTCCTTACTACTCTATCCCTCCCTCTCCATCCATTCTGTTATGCAACTATGTTGAATGGTCTTATACCCCTTGAATTCATGAACCTTCTTATATCCTCTATTATAGAGGATAATGGTATGATGGATCTTGATGGTTTTGATTTAGATACCTGATCTACATACTCATCCATCATATAGACCCTTACATTGCCTACCATATCAGTTTCAGCATCACCAACGATGATAGCCCATACATTAACCTTTGGATGCAGAGCATAAACCCTCTCCAATCTATTGTTAAGCAAACCCATCTCATCACCTCTACCAATTAGTATGATTAGTGTATTATCTGGATTAGATCTCAATGCTCTCATCGATGGTATGACTAGATCAAGCATAACATCATCGAGTTGAATCTTCCTCTCGCTCTGGATCATACACTCAGTAAGCAGGTAATGCATGAGTGCTGTTACTAGCCTAATGATAACATCTTTATCCTTATCCATATCGTTACTACTACTGCTGAGCTCTTTCATACATGAGTGCATTATTGTTACTATTGCGCTCCTGCTATCCTTTGCAAGCTCCCTCCTCAACTCATCCCTTCCAAGCCTCTCTATAACTGAGTAGAGTAGTGCCTTTGCATCAACAACACCATCAATACCTGAACCATCCATCGCCATCGCTATATGCTCAATACCTATCTATATTAAATTGATTCTGCTAATCCAGTATTGTAATGGTTGAGCCTATGCCTATGTTATGCTCCCTCACGAATCCAGAGTTAACCTCAAGCACGTATCTTGCCCTAACATCTGGGTAGTATGTGCATTGCCTTATATCCTCTCCACTGCTACCCTTGCATGGTTCAGCATCCTCAACTATGTACACAACCCTCCCAGATGAGTCTATCCAGAGTATATCAATATTAAACCTCATGTTCATCATCCAGAATGAGTATCTACCCTCTGTAGGGAATATGAATAGCATCCCTTTACCCTCATCAAGCCCTTCTCTATACATAAGTCCTAACGCTCTCTTCTCATCAGTATCTGCAACCTCAACCTCAAGCATTATACCATCTATCATTATCCTCTTAACCTCATATTTAGAGGGTATATAACTAGCCATATCGTTGCTCTCATCTACCCTACCTATACCTGTAGTCATGGATAGTAGTAGGAGTGCTGTTATCCCATATGCAACTGCCCCTACACCTACTGCTATCAATAGATGCTTTAACTGCAATCTAAAAAGGATAATACCTACGCTTATATAATACTATCATGAGCATCAACATGGATGAGTTCACTGAGGATGAGAAGGAACTGCTAAAGCAGCACTTCTCCAACACAGATAAGCCTGTATTCGTGATAACAACACCAAAGCAGGTTGATAGAGGAGCGCTGATGTCAAGGTACAGTAGATCAAGCAAGAGTATGAGAAGGATCTTCCTAGATGAGTTCCTTAACAACCCCAGCAGAGGGGAGGAGTTCTATGAGCGTGTACTAGTTGAGTATGGAGATGATAGCGTTGCTGAGCTTGGGCTTGTACAGGTTGGCATAGAGGGTATATCACAGATAGCCATACAGAGCATAGAGGATAGGAGGATAGGCTTATCATACCTAGAGAAGTCAACTAGGTATGTTAGGTTCGATCAGAAGATAGATGGTAGATATGCATACTATAGAGGCGAGGATGTTATGGGGCTAAAATATGCTGATTCCTATGTAGAGGCATGTGATCTAGCATTCAATACCTACAGCAAGAGTATAGAGCCAATGATCAAGTACCTTAAGGAGGTTGAGCCTATACACTCGATGCGCTTCCTAGATAGTAGCAGGGGTGTAGAGGTAGCATTCGATGAACTTAAGAGTAGTGATGATGTAAAGAGGGCAGAGAAGGCTTATGAGTCAAGTATAAGGGCTAAGGCACTGGATATACTTAGAGTACTACTCCCAGCATCAACCCTAACCAATGTTGGTGTAGCAGGGAATGCAAGGGCGTTTGAGCACTTGCTTAACATACTCTTTGCATCAAGGCTAAAGGAGGAGCAGGATATAGCAACTATGCTGTATGAGGAGTTAAGAGAGTACATAGGACCATTCATAAAGAGGGTCAGATCAAAGCATGGAGAGTCATTCAGGGAGTACTTGAACTCAACCAGGGATGGTATTAGAAGGATTACGATGAAGTACCTATCCAAGCATGATGATAAGGGTGATGACAGTAGTAGTTACTCATACACTGATGAGGTTAGACTTGTGGATTATGATAAGGATTGTGATGGTGTAGAGGCTAAGGTTGTAGCGTCCATACTGTATGAGTATACAGATGCATCATACACTACCCTACTTGAACTTGCTAATATGATGGGTAGAGAGGAGAGGGCATCTATAATAGATGAGTATGTTAAGCATAGAGCAAATAGAAGGCATAGACCATTGAGAGCATTTGAGATACCATACTATACGTTTGATCTATGCACAAACTTTGGTATATTCAGGGATCTGCATAGGCATAGGATACTAACTATGCAGAGGCAGATGCTTACAGTCAAGCATGGCTATCATAAGCCAAGAGAGGTTATAGATGCTGGGCTTGAGAAGGAGTTTGATGATTGCATGTACAAGAGTAAGGAGGTTTACGAACTAATAGCATACAAGGAGGGCAGACCGTTGGAGGCACAGTACGTTGTTAACCTAGCGTATAGGTACAGATACCTCATCAAGATTAACCTTAGGGAAGCATATCACATGATAGAGTTAAGGACATCCCCACAAGGGCATCCAGCCTATAGAATGGTTGCACAAGAGATGTATAGAGCAATAGCAAGCGTGCATCCAAACCTAGCAAAGGGTATGAAGTTCGTGGATATGAAGGATTACTCCTCACGTATAGAGGCTGAGAAGAGGAAGGTACTGAAACTAAAGGACATATAAATATGTGAGCATGGTTGAGATGTAAAGTGCCCAATATATGAACTACATATTGCTGAGGCATGGTATAGAGAGAGATCTGTTGCTATCTGAAGTGTAGAGTAGTTTGATATGGTGAGTTATAAGATAGATGAATTGATGGTTGATGCTTCTGTACAGAATATCCAGAACCATCTTCATCCTGTAGAGATACTCATCCTCATCCTCATACTTCTCATAATACCTATGTGGCTATGAGTGGTATCTATCCAACTTTCTCTAGATGATCAGGAGAACCACTGCTCAAGACTGCTACTCCTTATCCTTATAGCCTCATTCAACCTCTTAATTGCATTGCTTACCCTATCGCTAGAGAAGTTATGCTCATCACATAGGAACCTAATCAAGCCTTGCTCATCAACACCCTTGAACTCTATCCTTACATCTGAGCCTACAACCTCTGGCTTGAGGAATATCCCCCTTATAGCATTGTAGTCTATGCTCTTCAACTCATCCCTTAACCCTTCAACATCTATATCCTCAAGCCTTCCATACCTCTTTATCAACTGTAATGCTTTCTTTGCACCTATACCCTTGAAGCCCTCAGGGTTAAAATCAGTGCCTATGAGTATTGCTACATCTACAAGCGCTTCTCTGCTTATGCCTAGATCCCTCAAGAGTTCATCCAACTCTATAATCTCTAGGCTAACATCAACGTACACATTCTTATTTGGGAGCCTCCTCCTCCCGCTTATTGTAAGGTTCCTTACAAGCCTCCTTGAACCAAAGAGTAGTGAGTCATAATCTTGGCTTGCTGTTGCATATGCTACCCCTATGATGGTTAGGTATGCCGCTGTAGCCTCGCCCTCTGATGGTGCATCCAAGTATGGTATACCCATGAGTGTAAGTAGTGTCTTTGCATCGTTCAGCATGTAATCCTTTAGCATGGATGTTGCTTGTGCATACTTCCTTGCATCCTCAAACCTTCCTTCCTGCAACGCCTCCTCATACTTTGCAAGTGCCTCTTCCTTGCTCCTCCTCCTACTCTCAAGTTCAGCACGCTTTAGTGCTGGGGGCTTTCCATCAAACACATATACAGGCTTTATCCCAGCAGCGAGAAGGTTAACGCTCCTATAGAAGAGCCCGCTTAGATGGCTTGTAACCCTACCATGTGCATCCATAAGAGGCTCCCCAGTATAACCTCTAATAGTTGCTAGGAACTGGTATAGTGCATTGTAAGCATCTATGGCAATAACCTTCCCTGCTAGACTCTCAAGTTTTATCTCCTTAGCCTTGACCAATGGTTTGAGATCAGTGCCCATACATGATAAAGATAATTAATAGGATTTACGTATTTTGGTTGGTTGGTACTTGCATATACAGAATACAGGGAGAAGGAGAGGAGGCTCGTTCTAGCACTCATACTTGCATTGGTTATAGGTCTGCTAGAGGTTGTTGGAGGTATAATAAGTAACAGCCTTGCATTGATAAGCGACTCTATACATGTATTCATGGATGTTGTTGCTATAGCAATAGCACTTGTAGCAATAAGGCTTGCATTAAAACCTCATACACCAACGCTAACCTATGGCTATCATAGGTTAGAGGTCCTTGCAGCGTTTATAAATACAGCACTTGCAATAGCATTATCAATAGTACTGCTGTATGAGACATATATGCGGTTGTTGGAGCCTAGGGTTATAGATTGGGGCTATATGCTAATTATAGCAGTTGCAGGACTTGCTGTAAATCTTACCATGTTAAGGATACTCAAGCATGGACATGGAGGGTTGAATGAGGAGCAAGGGCAAATGCAGCTACAAATGCAAGAGCAAGGGCAAGAGAGGTATGGTGTAGAGGGGCATGATCATGGGATACTTATAAAGAGCGTAAGTTTGCATATAGTAAGTGATATACTAGGCTCTCTAGCAGTAATCTCTGCAGGTGCTGTAATAGCATTAACATCACTAAGCATAGTAGATGTTATAGCAAGTGTTATCATAGTTGGGCTAATACTTAGGCTAGCACTACAGATGCTCAAGAGGTGCATAATCATACTGCTAGAGGGTGCACCTGAAGGTATAGATATAACCACCATTATGGATGAGATCAAGTCTGTAAATGGTGTAGTTGATATACATGATGTACATGTATGGAGTATAGCACCATCTATACCTTCATTAAGTGCGCATGTTACCATTAGGAATGATGCAGATTCAAAGGAGGTGATGAGGAACATAAATGCTATACTTGCAAGGTATGGCATAAAGCATACAACTGTACAGATAGAGGAGGAAGAGCTGATAAGGCCTGATAGGTTAGGATCAAGGCAAGTGCCGGGGTCGGATAGTCAGGTAGTCCGCCAGCCTCGAGATCTTGATGAGTAGTAGGAGGGCTTGGTTGCTACTATTAATATAAAGGAGAGAGCTGGTGCCAGCAATGGCTCGTGGGTTCAAATCCCACCCCCGGCGCCTCTTGATAGAACTATTAATTATATTACCACACATATAACGATCTTATGAGTAAGTGAGTGATCAGTTTGATCCCTTGCTATGAATATTCACCTTAATGTATATTAATGCCAACGTATTACCACCAACCATGAATGTTGAGGTTGAGTTCTCTACAAGGAGCAGTGATAAGGCAGAGGTATTAAGCAAGATAGCACAACTTGCAAGGACAGCGAATGAGTTAGGGCTGAGCATAAAGGAGATAGAGTTTGAAGAGGATGAGAGTAAGGAGGAAGAAGAGAGCTAGGAAGATGAATGAATGAATAATAAATAAAATCTTGGTTTTATTGACCCAACATTTATTAATGAATAACTCCACCAACTAGGAGAAGTGAGTGAGTACGAGCATGAGGTTTGCTGATAAGGTTGTGCTTGTTACAGGTAGTGGGACTGGGATAGGACAAGCAGTAGCAAAGAAGTTTGCAGAAGAGGGTGCCAGTGTAATAATAATGGGTAGAAGGAGGGAACCTCTAGAGGCAACTGCTAGAGAGTTGGAGGCTATA
>BEHG01000031.1 GCA_002898655.1 archaeon HR04 | reverse complement strand
TTAACCCTTATAATATTAGAAGATATAATTAACATAGACTAGTGGTAGATCACCAGAACCTCTCTTATCTTCTATTCTATTCTCTTACTCCTCTTTTTCCTTTTCCTCTTTCTTTCCTTCTTCCCCTTTCTTCATTCCGCTTTTCCTCTTTTTCTATTCTCTATTCCTCTTTACAATCCTCCTTCTACCTATCCTATCCTATATTCCCTTTACCCTTGCATAGTGGGCATGCTACCTCACCAGTACCATAACAGTAATTACAATCTTCTCTAAGATACCTACCACTCCCATCGTAACTTCTACATATGTATAGACCCTTACCCTTGCATAGTGGACATTTATACATTCTTCTTCCTATGTTAGGCTATTTATTATTAGAGTTGAATCAACTATGAATAAATAAATATGTTACTATATTGGTTAGTATTGGTTTGTTTCTGTATATGATAGGATAATCTGGTATTGAGAATTGTAGTTTATCCTCTATTCTAATACTCTTAGTATACCTTCACACTGCCTATATGAAGTTAAAGCATACCTTATGATGCTACCATAAGCATAAATGAGTTAAGGGTAAATGTACCTTCTACCCTCCTTATCTTTATTCATCCTCCTTAACTCATAACGCCAATTATGTAACACATTAAGAGATAAGAGGATCTCTGTACGCTTAACTAAAGACTAATTAATCCATAATAGCCTAATCTCTAGCTATATTAAAAATATCTCATTAAGTAGTTATGTAACAAATCACAATAAAGCAATGATTTTCTTTATCTTACGCTTGTTGAGTATTTTTCTTTCGCTACCAGCTAAAACTTGGAAATATTTGGAATGTGAATCTTGGGCGTTTAGATGCGTTTTCCCATCTTTCAATTTTTCCCATTTTTATGTTTTTGCGGAGCTCTTCGATTGATATTCCTATTTTCTTTTCAGCGATACTTTTGGCTATGTATTCTATGGTGATAAGTTTGATTTCTTTTCTTTCTGACAAGATTATTCCTTGCAAACGTTGCGGATAAACTAACAATGTGTGGGGAGTTCTATCTATCCATTGTGGTGGGATATCTGCTGCATCTGCGAATAATGTGTTGTTAAGAAGATTTGGTGCGGCACTTCTAACATCATTTAATGTGATATAAAGCGGAAGTACGTATAGTGCTGTTAAATGCTTTCCTCCGCACATATTGTAAAGGATTAAGTGTTGATCATGTCTTACATTATTGTTTATTTGGAATACGTATACATTACTAAATGGCTTCCTTTGTAAGGCTCGTTTAAATTGGAATGCAGCAGTTCTCCAAGATTGTTGGAGGCGTCCTAGTACAATGGAATCGTATCCATATCCTTGTTTGCCTTCTTGTTTTAAGGTTGTTCCGAACATGAATGCTCTCGGGTCTTGTCTGCGGCATATTCCAAGAATTTCTGCGGAAATATTGAGTTCGAGTGTTTTCTCATTTAATGGGAAGTTCATAATTCTCCCTTGAACACTTTTTTCAATATTGTTTGTGTAATTACTTCTATCTTTTCAGTTGTTTCTTTCTGCCGTTCTCTTATTTCCGTTATTCTGTCTTGGAGTTTATCTAATAGTGTTACTATGCAGTTTTGTTCATCAATTGAAGGTACGGCTATGTTTGCGTTTTTTAGGGCATCCATACTCATTCTTGGCATTCTTGTTCCTGTTAGGTTGGACATTGCGTAGTTAACGAAGTGTGGTGAACGTAACTGCCATGCGAGAAATTCTTTTGTTATTAGGTCCTTTTTAGGGAATAGTGGGACCAGCTCAGCTGTGCAGATACCGTCAAAGTTTGGGACGAAAACTTTGTTTAAGTAGGGTCGTAGTTTGCCGTATAAAACATGTTCTTTTGTGAAGACCACTTTTGAGCTTTTGATTTCTTTGCCGGGCGTTGGGGCGAAGTTTATGAGTCTCCCGGTGTTGGATTCGATATGTTCGAGAGATATGTAATTGTAGAGTTTTTCTGAGTCAAGGCTTTGAATACTGTTTGATTGTATTTCTGCTACTTCTTCAAGTGTATTTATTTTCCACCCTTTTTGTTCTGGGTCTTTGAACGTTTGGTATAGTATTGTTTGCATTATTTTTTCTGTTTCTTTCAAAGCTTCTTCCCGAAGCTTTTTAGCCTGCTCTATCCTCGATGTTATCTCTTCAATTCTAGCAACAATACACTTCTGCACATCTAAAGGGGGAAGGGGAACTTTTAGATTCTTCAAGATAGTCTGGTTAACATTGTATTGAGCTGCTCCTCTTCCTATGTGTAATAAAGCAGAGCCTAACTGTCTTAAACAGTAAAAAAGATACTTCGTATCAATGTCGTCTTTTAGAATCTGTATACTTGCTATTGCTTGGTTTGTTGCAGCATCAATACATAAAAGTCCCACTTTACCTATTGTTGCAAAAATGGTGAAGAGAATAGTCCCCTTAGGAAGTATTTTTGCGCTTGAATTTTCTAAACCCTCTTTAGTTATCTTTTCCTCCGTTTCATAAACAAAGCCATCGTCAGGTATATCCGAAATTTTAACCCATGGAATATCTCCATTCCAGTATTCCTTCACAGACCTTCTTGGAGTTCCACCAGCTGAAATTTTACAGATATCGCCCAACTTCACCCACTTCCATCCTTCTGGGAGCTCTGGTAAGGTTTCTGTTATTTCTTCTGAAAGTTCTTTAACACCTTCTTCTTTACCCAGAAATGAATCTAACTTAAGCTCTCTGCCTTTCATTACTCTCACCTAAGATTTCCTGAACTTCTTCCAAAATTTCTTGGATCTGTCTTTCCTTTTCTAAGATGCTAGCAATTAATTCTTCTGGTGATCTATGCACAACATCCTCTTTTCTATTTGGGTTCTTAGCTGTTAAGTCATAACCTCGTTTTATAATTTCTTCGACAGAAACAATCCAAGAATTCTCTGAGATTTCCCTCTTCTTCCATTTCTCATAACAATCTTTCAGATCCTCATCAGTTATAGGATTTGCTTTGGTATACTTCTTTCCTTCTGGAGGAACATGTTCATAATACCAGATCTCTTTTGTCGGACCAGTTCTATCGAAAAACAATAGATTTGTCTTAGGTCCCTGTCCCGAAGCTGTAACATTAGCAAATACTCCAGAGGGAAGACTTATTATTGTATGCAAATTGAAGTTCTCCAACAATTCTTTCTTCACCAGAGCAAAGGCATCGCCTCTAAACAGGACACCTTCAGGCACAACAATACCACAACGCCCATCACGCTTAAGGTTTTTCATAACATACTGCAAAGCCAGAAGCTCCGTAGCCTGACTCTGCACGGGAAAGTTCTGCTGAATCTGCCTATTCTCCTTACCACCAAAAGGAGGATTAGTTAAAATAACATTAAAACGGCTAGACTCAGGAATATTCCGAATATTATCCTCGAGGGTATTCTTCCTAACCACATTAGGTGTAAGCAAACCATGTAAGATACAATTCATAACTCCAATAAGATAAGGCAAAGGCTTCTTCTCCTGTCCATAAAAAGTTTTTTCCTGCAAAAGCTTATACTCACCAACTGTGATCTCCTTAGAGTTCATCATATATCTATAAGACTCAACCAAAAACCCACAAGAACCACAAAACGGATCAAAAACTGTTTCGCCAATTTGAGGATCAACAATCTTAACCATCAAACGCACAATGGGTCTAGGTGTATAAAACTCTCCAGCAAGACCACCCTCGCGACCCATCCGTAAAAGCAACTCTTCATAAACCTGCGACAGAATATGGGAGTCCTCAGCATTATTAAAATCAATACCATCAATACAGGCTATAACATCCTTCAAATTATAAGGAGATCTCATACGATTACCAGAGATCTCCTTAAAAATCATCGAAATCTTCTCTTTCTCAGCAGACCCAGACAGATTCCTCAGATATGGGAAAAGCTCATTATTAATGAAGTTTATCAGTTCCTCACCAGACCAATCCTTCCTAGCCCAACTAGACCACCTAAACCTAGGCTCAATAATAGGCTGATAATGCCTGCAGGCAAACTTCGCCTCATCCTCAAGCCTAACCTCAATATCCTCAAAAACCTTCAAGAAAATAAGCCAAGAAAGCTGCTCCATATACTCAAGCACACCAGTTGTGCCATCATCCCTACGCATAATATCGCATGCATGCCAAATATCATTAGCCAAATCCCGTCTGGTAGTAGTCATACTCCACCTAAACCACTTATTAACCACTATACAATCCTTTCTGCAAAGCATCTAAAGCATTACGCAAATTCTCAATCCCACCAAACAGCTTAGCAACTCCCCCCAAAAAGCCCATCTTATCAAATGGCGGGATCCTAAACACTTCAGGCTTAGAAATCTCCTCGATGCCTCCCACACGATACTTATCCAACAAAGCCAACAAAACTTGCTGACATTGTGGATCAAAAGTATTTAAGAAGTCGCCATGCAAATTCTTAAAAGCGCTAACTCGCTCTTCACGAGTAAAGATCGGCACATCAAAAGCGATATGAGCCAAGATATCAAATGCATCAGCATCTGGGTGTTTCAGCAAACTTGCAATCAGATTAGGGAAAATAGACTGACCATACAAAGCCTGCAAAAACTTATTACGTTTATCAGTAGAGGACCATATCTCCCGCAGATCCTTAAGCGAAGCCGCCCTCTGAACCACACCATTCCGTGAATACTCAATATATTCAGCCTCAGAAAGCGTTCGTCCATCAGAAGTAAAAACAATCCGTGTTTCCTGAGCAATGTAAACCTGGATACCCTTTAAAACAATCTTCTTCTCAACAGATGCTTCAGGCTTCAATTCAATAACCAAATACAGTCCAGGACTAGGTGTAATAGTCATCTGCTTACTCCTAAACCCAGTTTCAGTAATATGGAGTGTAATGGACGAATGTGGAAGATCAGTTAAAGTGAATCTACCATCATTGCCGGTTCTAGTATTCCTCTGCATATTAGGCCCAATCTGAGCCACAACCTTAACATTATCTAAAGGCGTCTGTGACTCAGCATTCACAACCAAGCCACTAATAGAAATGTCAAACGGTCCTTCGATCATCTTTGATGGTTCAACCATCTCAGGATAATCCCAATCATCAAGCAAACGTGTAGCATTAACATAATCAATGATACGGAAGAAGTACTTGTTAGTATTAGGATCAATGCGGCTGCCCCTACCAATAATCTGCTTAAAAACAACCTTAGAGGCAATAGGTTTAATTAAAACAATATTATGAACAGAAGGCACGTCAACACCAGTTGTTAACAAATCCACAGTAGTAGCAACAACAGGTGTAGGCTTATCGGAATCCCTAAACCGCTCATAAAGCTCCCTAACTTCTGGCTCTTCAGAAACAATACGCACAGCATAATCAGGATAACTTAAATAAGCAAAATGATTCTGCAACTCCTTTGCAACCATCGCAGCATGCTCCATATTCACACAGAATACCATAGTCTTCTGCTTAGGTCCAAAAGTCCGCAATAGATTAGCTAAATGCTCACAAATCCTAGCAGTCCTGTCGGGTAAAACAATCTCCCGCTCAAAATCTTCCAAAGTATAAATCTCCTTCAAATCAGCTTCCTCAGGAATATAGAACTGAGCTCCTTGATATAATGCATCTTTAATTCTTAAACCATGGCGGTCGATATTCGTAAAAGCCCTAAAAATCTGAAAAGGTGCCAAAAAACCATCTTCAATAGCCCTACCCATGCTATAAGAGTAGACTGGTTCTCCGAAATAAGCATAAGTGTCAATGTTATCATCTCGCTTAGGCGTGGCAGTCATACCCAAATGAACAGCACTGCTAAAATAATCCAGAATCTGCTTCCAAGTCCCATAACCAGACCTATGACACTCGTCAATAATAATTAAATCAAAGAAATCAGGCGAATATTGTTGATATAAGCGGTTGCCTTCTTCGCCACTATACATAGACTGATAAATGCTAAAGTAGATATCCCGCGTCGGAGGCGCTTTACCTTCCTCAATAATTGCACGCGCGTATCCAAAAGCTGAAAATTCATTATACGCTTGATCCCTCAAGAAAAGCCTATCAGCCAAATAAAGAACACGCTTAAAATACCCAGACTTAACAAGCTTCCAAACAATCTGAAAAGCAACAAAAGTCTTACCGGTGCCAGTAGCCATAGTAAGCAACAAACGTCTCTTACCCTTCAAGATCTCCTCAATAACCCGCTTAATTGCAACTTCCTGAAAATACCGAGGCTTCCTACCGCCTGGCAGATAATAATACTGCACTTCTAACGGATTAACAGGCCTAACACCAGCCCCCTTCAACTTATATGCGGTATATCTTTGCCACAACTCGTCAGGTGAGGGAAATCTATCCAAACTCCTCTGTAAATTAGTAGAGAAATCAAACTCCTCAATCCCATGCCCATTAGTAGAATAAGCAAACAAAACATCCAGATCCATAGCATAACTCTTAGCTTGTTGTATCCCATCCAAAGCAGAATGTGCTTCATCCTTAGCCTCAACAACAGCTATTGGACAGCCACTACTGTGCAGCAAAATATAATCAGGCTTCTTACCAGCCTTACGATTACCCTGTTCATCAATAAGCCTGCCAAACGTAATAGGCATATCCCTGCGAATAAACTCCTCACACCAACCACTCTCATGGAGCTTCGGATCAATCAACTTGGCCCGAGTGTCAGCCTCATTAAGCATTTGGTATACCCCCTTTACACTTTACACATTGAGTTTATAAATTTGCTTCACTCTAGCAGCGGGTTTATCAGGATAACACTAATATCGATATGAATTACTATGATATAAGAGATTAGGCAATGCTAAAGAAAGATAATGGTGCTAATATATCTATATATAGTAGTAAAATAGGTTAGGCATTACAAAACCAAGTAAAGAGCAATATCAACAACAATAGTATATATAGCAATATACTCCTCTCCTAAAGCATCTAAACAGTATTATCAATTAGTTATGATAATCCTAGCTTGATCTCCAAATTGTATATCTATGAATATTGTTAGTTAGGAACTCTGTTATAGACTGTATGGATGACCTTAAAGGGAAGTTGCTGTAGAATGCTTTAAGCCTTCTCTTCCTTCAAAAACTATTCATGACTCTATACTATTCCTCTTCTTACTAGTAATGTATTCATACTCTAATCCTAGACTCAACGTATCTACATACAATGGTCTTTCTCTACAAGGATCAACGGCTTATTCTCGCAATACTTGCAGCCATATACTTCTAGTGTATAATACCCTTAGAGCAAGCATCTCTTTTGTATCAACATCTCTAGCAAACCATACATACATAGATATGCTCACCATTTAACTTCGCCATAATCCTCATCTACTGCAATAATCCTTATAAGACTATATTATACTCTTTAGAACACGATGTCATTGCCTAACAGCTTCATATGAGAAGCCCTTCAATCTAGATACGCTCCTTAATGATGAGCCAGAGTAGTACATTAATGCTGTCAGTATCTTCTCCTTCAAAGGTATTATTCCTCTTAAATATACCAGCCTCTTTGCTATATTCGCAAGGTAATCTAACCCACCCATGAGGTTAATTAGGATAGCAAGCATAAATGTTATCTTGACAACCCTCTATATATTAAAGAGAGTATTTATATACGAAGGGTATAATTTATTGGTATGGGAGAAATTCAACTAGAAGGCTATCTTTGTGAAGGGTACGGACATATATGGGCTTCTCGTGAAACAATAAATGAAGAGTTAAAAGTTTGTCCTAAATGTAAGGACCTTTGTTGGAATATACCTAGAAGGGGCAAGGTGACATAACATGCAAATCAATAACGAATCCAAAGACGAATTGAGGAAAAATGAAGTGATATATGTATATTCGAAAAAAGTTAATGATAGTAATATTAATTGCGATAAAAAAACTAGAAAGATAGATATAGATAAAATAAAAAATGTGGTTAACTCATTATTAGACTTAGGGAAAACAAAAAAATTTGATGATTTTGAGTTAAATGAAAATTGCAAAAATTGGATTAATAATCTGTTTTCTTCTTATCCTTCAATAGATCAAAGGGATGCCAAAGAGTTGCTTAATGATTTCACCGACGCCATGAAGACCCGAATGAGGGAAGAAGAAAAATATGCGATATCTATTATCACTTCTGAATTTATTTTACTTTGTCATAACCGCTATGGCGAAGAAACTATTACACCTAACTGGAAGGTTATAAATAGGATGCTTGATAAAGATAATGTTTTGAGGTTTGTTTGTTTTAAACAAAGTGAAAAAATCGACGTCATATATTACGAAACTCATCCCTCCATATTCTTTGCTGAGTGGCTAGGTATACCCCAAAGAGAGGCATTCGAATATTTAGGTGGTAAGAATAAAATTTGTGGAGAAATCCATGGTGTACCAATTGCTTTAGAATTAAGCGATGATGATTTCGAAGATAAGTTTATAAAAAATAAAGTATTTGAAGTCAAAGATGGAGCAATAATTTTACAATCATCTGTAGAACGTATACCTTTATTATTAATCAGAGTTGGTCGAAAATCCTATACAAATTATGAAGATTTTTTACAAGATTTTTTAGCAAAGCAATATAATTTGAGTTACTATATGGAGGAATATAATAAACTAAAAAATTCTCTTGATTCATATACAGAAAAAATATTCGATGAGAAAGATCGAGTTGTAAAATCAGTTAATAAATCAGATGTTACTATAGTTAGAAAAACAAATCCTCACTTTTTTATACTTTTTGTAAATGAAAATATAGAAATTCGAGCAAGTTTTTTAGGTGATATTCGAACAAAACTACTTAATAATGAGCAATTTAAAATTTATCACGCAGGCTGTAAATTCTCTCCACGCCCAATTAAAATTAAAAACATGGAAATTTACAATGACATTAAAAATGAGTATACAAAGATACTTTTAGATTATTATAAAGAACTACAGATGACAGATACACTTGATAAGATTCTTTTAGGAACAATCTTAAAATTATTATCTATAGAAAATGAGGGAAAGGATATTTGCTATTTCTTAAATCATCTATCTGAAAAAATATTTGAAGAGCTAAATTTTACGGATAAGTTCGTAAACCACGAGGACAAAATATTAGAATTGAAATCTGGAGACGTTGTTTTAAAGAAGGATGGGGAGATAATATCTTATCTAAGGAACGATTTGGTTACCAAATTAAAAGACTCAAACATAAAGATCTATATAATAGGCGTAAATGAAAAAACACAAGATTGTGAACCGATTCCTATTTCTAGATTTAATGATGATAGGATAAATAGGATTATTGAGAAATTAAAAGAAGCAACAGGATTTGATATCTATATATATAAGATACCTTATAATACCAACAAGTGTTTATTATTAATGATAGCTAAAAAATTAAACCAAAAACTAAATTCAAATAAATGAATTTACATGAGTAAGAATTGGTAGGTTGAAGAGTTAGGAGCAGTTTTTAATATTGGAAATTAAATTCAAATCAAACAGCATATGAAAAAGTAATTTCAATTCTTTACTCGTACATTATACTTTTGCATAACTACCTAAAAGATCTTTTTAATATACCTAGAGATTAGGTTATTATGGATTGGACAGTATATAATGAATCATTGGTTATGCAAAGAGATCCTCTTATCTTTTGGTATATTACGCAAGAGTTCTGAGTTAAGAGAAGAGTATAGAGGCTAAGATAGTTACTGTACTATTACCACCTCTCTATCATTAGGTACCCTTATCTGGCAACTTCCCTTATTATGAGGCTACAAGCCTTCAATAACCTACCAGTATCTGCTTTATTAGCCCACCCTTACTTACTACTCAATAACCCCCACCACCCCTAAATCTAGATTAAAATGGGTAGGGGGGTAGAGGATAAAGGAGTATAGTAAGGGTATAGCATGACTTCCTTGCTAGCATAGTAGTTAGTTAACAACCATACCAGTAACCAGTATCTCCTTCTTCCTTCCTCCTTCCTCTGCCTCGTCCTTCTCTCCCTTCTTCCTTCCTTCCTCTACCTCTACTTCTCCTTATTCTTCCTTCTCTTTCTATTCTCTCCCTTCTTCCTCTTCCTTCTTTCCTTCCTCTCCCTTCCCTCCCTCCATTCTTTCTCTTTCTTTATATTATGTGAACGAACCAGATTACATAGACGAAGGAGAGGAGGAAGAGGAGGAAGTAGTAGGAGAAGACGTAATAGAAGGGATAGAAGGGGAGGTAATAGGCAAGAAGGTAACAAGGCTGTCTAGGATAAACAAGACAGAATACATATGCACTAACTGTGGCTTCCATACATTCAGCAGTAAGAAGGTAGCGGAGCATGGCTTAACTGGTCATGTTATAGTTGCTAAGGGCTATACAATGTATAGACCCAGCTTTAGTACTAATAGCAACAACAGAAGCAGTAGTAGTAATTGTAGTGGTAGCGGTAGTGGTAATAGTGGTAGTATTGGTAGTAATTGTAGTAGTGGTGGTAATACTACCAGTACTGTTGATAATAGCAATAGTAGTAACAATAATAGCAATAACAACAGCAATAATAACAGCAATAGCCCCCAGCATATCAAGGTAACAGTTAACGGCAGAGAGGTAGCGATAGTACAGCAACAGCAACGCTTTGAGAAGCCCCTTACCAGTTACAAGCGTTGGCTCAAAGCAAGGTTAGAGCAGATAAGGGAAGAGAAGAACAGGCAAGAGGCAAGGAGGAGAGAGAGGGAGTATGAGCACTTCAAGGCACAGGTGTATGAGGCATTCAGCACATTCCTTATCAGGTACTTCAATATGGTAAGGAATGCTTCAGCGTTCATAGGACAAGACTTGAACTCTGGCTCATGTGCATGGAAGCCAACTTACCTGTATCAGTTCCTTGATAATGAGCCATTGCTCAAGAGCCCAGAACTCATAATAACACAGAGATCACTCATGTTATGTGTAGTACCAACATTCCCCTCTAGCAGGTACTGTAACAGGGTAGAGAAGGTGCATGTAATTGCTGTACAGGTATTAGATAAAGTAACAGATAAGGAGATAGAGGCTAAATACAGACTTATAAGGAACGTTATAACTGAGAGGCTAAGCAAGTACGAGATCGAGTCTATATCCCATGTAGTATTTGCT
>BEHG01000030.1 GCA_002898655.1 archaeon HR04 | reverse complement strand
ATGTTGGTGATGGAGGTAAACTTGTAAGGAGCGCTGGTTCTTCAGCAATAGTATTCTCGCACTCTGGCAGTACTGTAACGCTAAGGATGCCATCTGGCAGGTTCATAACCCTAGATGCAAAGTGTAGAGGAGTAATAGGAAGCATAGCAGGAGGAGGGAGGCTAGAGAAGCCATTACTTAAGGCTGGAGCTAAATGGTATGCTATGAGGGCAAGGAGTAAGAAGTGGCCTACAGTTAGAGGTGTGGCAATGGCAACACCATTCCATCCACATGGTGGAGGAAGGCATCAGCATCCTGGGAAGCAGACCTCAGTAGCAAGGAATGCACCACCAGGCAGGAAGGTAGGGCATATAGCACCAAGGAAGACTGGGAGAGGAAGAGTGAAGCGTGGAGCATGAGTGCTGTTCTATTCTGTGCTATGCTGTGCTATGCTATACTATGCTATGATGTTAAAAAATATTAGTCATGAGATGAAGATTAAAGAAATGTTTTTAAATAAATAGAGTTGGATTATACTAACAAAGAGTTGGGGGAGCATAAGAGCAAGTTACAATTGGTGCAGGAGATAAACCTGAACCTAAACAGATTCATGAGCGATGATGAGTTGCATGAGGCAATAGAGAAGTTCGGTACTCCTCTCTACATAATAGATGAGCAGACACTACACAGGAAGGTTAGAGAGCTTCTGGATGCTTACAAGGGCTTTAAGGGGAAGAGGCAGATAGCATACTCTGTTAAGGCCAACTTCAACCCATCTGTAATAAGAGCCTTCATAAAGGATGCTATAATGTTTGATCTAACCTCTCTAGGCGAGCTTTACTTCTATACAAGGTGTGGAGGGGATACAAGTGCTGTAATATACACTAGCGTTGCTGAGGAGGAGGATGAGTATCTGCAGGTACTTAATGCTGGGGTTGGAAGAGTTGTTGTGAGTTCCTACAATGGCCTGCTTAACCTGATTAGTGCTGCTAGTAGACTTGGTATTAGACCAAGGACAATGATAAGGATAAACCCAGAGATTGCTGTGAAGGCTGAGGTCAAGGCATCCTATAGACATGGTAAGTTTGGAGTACCATTCAACACAAATGCTAGAGATAGTGCAACCAATATGATAAAGAGGATCATGCAGGATAACATGCTTGAATTTGAGGGCTTCCACTTCCATCTAGGCTCGCAGATAACTGACTATACATGCTTTACACATGCACTGGATAGGTTAGATGCATTCATAACAAACATGAAGAAGATATACCCTAACTTCACATTCAACACAATAGACATAGGTGGAGGCACACCTGTAAGCTATGGAGAGTATGTACCAACACCAGCAGAGATGGCATCAAGCATAGTTGATAAATTGAATAGGATAGCAGAGAACCATAACAACAACTTCACACTCATTATAGAGAGCGGGAGGTATTTAACAGCAGAGTCAACCATCCTTGTATCTAGGATAGTGAATACAAAGGAGTACACAAACGATAGGTTCCTTATCGTTGATTCTGGCTACCATATACTACTTGATGCTGCACTCCTCAAACAAGAATATCCACAAGAAGTCTTCCCAAGCAAGGATGACAACAACAATAGCAACGGTAGCAGTAGTAGTAACAGTAGCAGTAGTAGTAGCAATAGTGATTACAGCAAGTATGATGCAAGGAGTTACAATGGTAACAACAACCATCACAATGAGAGTTACACATCTGTAAGAACACATCTGGTAGGCAGGTTATGCGATACCTACGATATCTTCCCAATCTCAAAGGCATCAAGGCTTAATGGTGCTAAGAAGAACAGGTACATTGTATTCTACAACGTTGGTGCATACTCCATAGTCTTCAACATGCCCTTCCACTGCCAGACCAAACCTCCTATACTGATGAAGATGAGTGATGGTAGGCTAGTGCTTGTGAGGAAGCCAACTACCATAGAGCACCTCTTCCTAGAAGAAGGCGGCGATCTGCTATAAAATCAACCGTTTTATTATTTATCTTATCAAGTAGGGAGGACAGCAACCAGTATCGAGGTATACTTTCAGCAATTTATATATAATTTTACCATTACTATAAACTGGTTTGAGTCTAAAGAAGATAAGGGCGCATGTATATGTGAAGGGGAAGGTGCAGGGAGTGTACTTTAGGCAGAATATGCGTAATGTTGCTAGGAAGTACAATGTACATGGCTGGGTCAGGAACCTGAAGGATGGTAGAGTTGAGGCTGTGTTAGAGGGAGATGAGGATGCTGTACACCAAGTGATAGAGTGGTGCCATATAGGACCTAGTGGTGCAAGGGTAGATGATGTTGATGTTATGTATGAGGAGTATAGGGGTGAGTTCAATTCATTTGAGATACTATACTAAAGTATGGTAAGAAAGAAAATGTACCATGTATGGAATAGTTAAGCAGCAAGAATAAGTAAGTCATGTAGCAACTAACCAACCCATCAACAACTAAAATACTATAAATAAAGAGATAACCTCTAATAATTAGTTATTTCTGCTATCATTATAGCAATAAGCATAAAACATGATAGATGAGAATCTATACGTAGTCCATATATACAGAGGCTTATGTTAAGCAAGCAATAAGAAAGTAGTAAGTAGTAAGAAAGTAAACCTCAAGCAGGAGAGAGTGTATAGTATGTAAGTGTTGTATAGTTAAACAGTGATGCGTATAGATCACAATGTATTATGGTTTATCTATATTTAATTTAATAAATAAAAATAGTGATTCATGCATGTTCGTAAGCCTTCCTTATCATACCGTACAGATCCTGCAATTGGTTTATGGAACGTAGGAGTATCCTTGATGGTGGTGCCCTAGACTCCGTCTTTATATTCACCGCTAACATGTTCATAGCAGGCTCTATATCCATGAATATCCTCATGTTGAACCCCTTAGAATAGACTATCCTGTGAGGTCTGATCTCCTCTATAACACTTGGCAAGGAGAGTACGTAATCCCTTATATCCATGAGCATGTTCCTTGCTGGTTCCGATAGCCTTGCTAGATGATCGCTTAGACTCAATTTCTCACTCTTACCATCAATACTCATAACATTATTACATCTTGAAGATATAAAAACGTAATGTGTATAAGGCATACTAATAATAAGTGTATAAGAAGGTAGTAGCCCCGTTGGTTCCACCATAGAGCATGGACCCCATCTCAGACCCAGCCAGATCCCCCACGTAGACACGACAGCGTGGCCATCTCACCTTAGGGTTGCTCCCTCCCGGACCTCACCCGGTTCGGTGATAAGATGGTGCCCCTATCCCTTCGGACAGGGAGCCCATCTATGACCACCCATCGTGGCGTGGGTTCATACCAGCAGGGTAAGCGGGTATCCATACCCCATGGATTTACCCAACGGTTACTGGTCCCCGCATATAGCCGGTTTCGGGTATGGGGCACGGCTAGCACCCCGACCCTACCTACTACCATTGTATTATATGCATGAAGAGTATTTACGTTTTACCTAGAACCTCATCACTGATCATTTATTCCACAACCCTCCTCTGGATTCTATTCCTTAAATATATTGCTATAACGTTCAGTGTTAAGAGTATTAGAAGTAGTACAATTATACCAGCGGCAGAGAGCTCTATGAATGCTTGCTGTGGTCTGCTCACCCAGTTGTATATCTGTAACGGCATAACAGTGAACTCATCGAATATAGATAAGGGATCTCTACGCACAAAGATCAATCCGCTTATAACAAGTATAGGGGCAGCCTCTCCCATTGCTCTGGATAAGGCTAGTATGGAACTTGTTAATACTGTAGGAATTATCTGGGGCAGGACAACCTTGAATACAACCTGATACTTCCTTGCACCCAAGGCATATGCAGCAAGCCTATGTGTTGATGGGACCATCCTAGTGCTCTCTATTGTAGTTACGGTTATAAGAGGTAGCACCAAGAATGCCAATGCTATAGAGCCAACTATTATGGATCTACCTAAACCTAGAGTGTAGGATAAGAAGCTTAGAGCAACTAGCCCAAAGATAACAGATGGTACACCAGCAAGGTTGGTTAGCGTTGCATATACCATCCTGCTAACTAGATTGCCTCCTCCATACTCATTTAGGTACAGACCAGTTGCTATACCTAATGGTAGTGCTATAGCTATGGCAAGTGCTACAGTGTATAGTGAGCCAAGTATGGCTGCCCTCATACCTGCCTCATCAACGTTGCTTGATGCATAGTTGAAGAGCAGGTTAGGGCTTAGCCTCTCTACACCATTCAACACTACATTAACGAGCAGAACTGTAAGCACCATCACGCTTACGCATACTGCTATAAGCAGGTAGGTCTGAAGCCCATACTCTGATATGTTTGCATACCTGCTCTTCCCTACTCTTCCTCTTTCTTTTATCCTATCCTTCTCAACACTCCCTTCCAATTCCATCATCCGCACATCTCTACCCTTACTACTAATTCTGCTTCCACCACTACCACTACCACTATTACCATTATCCTTCTTCCCTACATTCATACCCTTATCTCCCACCTCCTCTTTATGTAACTTGAGATTAGGTTGAGTATTGCAACTATTGCGAAGAGGTAGAGGGCAATGGCAAAGAGTGATGTATACTCTACAGTTCCTCTAGGTGCATCTCCAGTTGCTGCTTGTGCTATTGCAGATGTCATCGTCATAACGCTCTCAAATGGGTTCAGGGTTAGTGTTGGCTTGAGCCCTGCTGCTATAGTTACTATCATAGTCTCGCCTATGGCTCTACCCATCCCAAGTATTATTATTGCTACTATGGCTGATAATGTGTAAGGTATAACTATCCTCATCATAACAGTACTCTTCCTTGCGCCTAGAGCGTAACCAGCAGCCTTTAGGCTCTGAGGTACAGCATAGAATGCATCTTCGCTTAGAGATGCTATAGTTGGTATTATCATGATACCCATTGCAATACCTGCTGCTAAAGCATTGTATGTGTAGAGATCTGGTATGAAGTACTGTAGGTTTGGTGTTATGAAGTATAGTGCAAAGTACCCATACACAACAGTTGGAATACCAGCAAGTATCTCAAGTATGGGCTTCACTATACTCCTTAGTGATGGTGCTGCATACTCACTTAGGAATATGGCTGAGCCTATCCCAATTGGTATAGCAAGTGAGAGTGCTATTGCTGTTGTGAGCATTGTACCTGCTAGCAATGGTAGCACACCAAATGACTTGTCATCGAAGAATGCTGCCCACCTTGTACCAAAGAAGAACTCATGTGCAGGTATGTGAATGAAGAAACTGAAAGATTCAGATGCTAGAGAGTACACTATTATTATTATTGCAAGAATTGTGAACAAAGCCGCTGATAATAACAAATATTTTACCATAACATCCATTAGATTATTGCTGTTGTTCTTTCCTAAAAAAAGAGGTCTAGAGTCTCTATCATCTCTCTTCATCTGCTCATCAACCTTACCCATCCCTATCCATGCTACTATAGGCCTTCCTTATATATGCTCACAAACGTAGTATCATCATCTGGAGTATACCTACCTTCATTGATCAGCCTGATAGCATCCTTATAGTACGTATCACTCAACGGTATATAGCCTACCTTCTCTACAGCACTCTTTGCATTGCTTAGATAGAAGAGTACAAACTCCTTCAACTCCTGCCTACTCTGCATCTTATCATAGTTGATGTGTATGAACAATGGTCTTGATAATGGGTACTTGCCCTGTATTACACTCTTACTTTCAGGGAATACGCACTCACCATTCTTCTCCTTGGATACCTTCAGTATCTTCAGCCTATCCTGCGCATGCTCAGCATATGCCAATGGTATGTAGCCTAGGGAGTATCTATCTGTACTTACACCCTGTACAAGAACGTTATCATCCTCGCTTGGTATGTAATCTGTTCTAGATGCTCTAGCCTTGCCTACAACATGCTCAGTAAAGTAATCGAATGTACCAGAGTCTGGACCAGCACCATAAAGCCTCATCTCCTGTGCTGGATATGCTGGGTTTAGATCACTCCACTTCTTTATTGTGCTATCAGGCTTCCATATCTCCCTCAACTCCTCTATGCTTACACAATCGTTAGGGAAGAGGTTGTTATCTTTATGCACAACTATGCTTAGACCTTCAAGTGCAACTGGTATCTCAACCCATCTTACATTGTTCTCCTTTGCTGCAGCCCTCTCCTTATCTGTTATAGGTCTTGAGGAGTCATTTATATCAGTCTCTCCTATGGTGAACCTCTTGAATCCTCCTCCAGTGCCAGATATGCCAACTGTAACCTTCACATCTGGATACTTCTTGCTGAACTCCTCTGCTATAACCTCAGTTATGGGGTATACAGTACTTGAACCATCTATAACTATGGAACCACTAAGCCTGGGTGTCTGTGTTGGTACCTGTGCTGGTGCTGTTGGTGCAGATGTACCTGCGGGTGTGGTAGGAGCAGTCTTTGTGTTAGTACCTATTCCAACAGTACCTATAACTCCAACCACAACACCTACTGCTACTGCTGCTATAATTGCTGCTATTGCTATATTCCTGTTCATGTAGGCTGATGCTCTGCATTAGATTATAAACTGATCCCACTTAGATTATTATCTCTTCTGTAATGTATATAGGGATAAATAATTCAATATAATTCACATAGGTAAATTATTTTAGTGCAGTAATGGTAGTATGGATATGCGTTTATGGAGCCTACTAAGCAAAGACTATTCTTATGTAGAGAAAGTAGATATGCAAGGAAGTAAAGAGGTAACAGTAGTAACAGCAGATGATGGTGATGATGGTATGAATGGTAAGATTGTGTTAGAGGGTAGAGGGGTAGGTGTATTATATGATAGCAAGTATGCTATAAAGGATGTTAATATAAAGATTGTAAGGAATACCATAACTGCAATAATAGGACCATCTGGCTGTGGCAAGAGCACACTGCTAAGATGCTTCAACAGGATGAACGATCTCCTAGATGCAAGGATAGAGGGAGAGATACTCTTTAATGATCACAACATATACTCAAATGGTATAAACGTTGCTGAGATAAGGAGGCTCATAGGCATGGTCTTCCAGAAACCAAATCCATTCCCCACAAGTATATACAATAATGTTGCCTTTGGGCTCAAGATAAATGGGTTCAAAGGGGATATAGATAAGCAGGTCGAGTATGCATTGAGGGAAGCAGTGTTATGGGATGAGGTTAAGGATAGGCTAAACGATAATGCCTATAGCCTATCTGGAGGACAGCAGCAGAGGCTCTGTATTGCTAGAGCACTTGCAGTTGAGCCAGAGGTTCTACTCATGGATGAGCCAACAGCATCGCTAGATCCAATCGCATCAGCAAAGATAGAGCAACTTGTAACACGCCTGAAGGAGAAGATAACCGTAGTCATTGTTACACACAACATACAGCAGGCAGCGAGAATCTCAGATTATGTTAATGTGATGATGGTTGATGAGAATATGATAGGTAGATTGGTAGAGAGTGGCCCAACAAGAGAGGTATTCGAGAACCCAAAGAGCAAGGTTACAGAGGATTATATAAGCGGGAGGTTTGGCTAGCATTATAATTACTAGCAGTATAATTATATTTATGCTATAATTATTGAGGGAATATGAGAAGGCTCCTCGATGTTGGGATAAGTAGGCTATCGAACCTTCTACATGATATGTCTAGGCTATCTCAGGAGTGCGTAGCGATGGCAATAGATGCTTATCTTAAGGATAGAAGTGTTGTGCAGGAGGTTTATGCAAGGGCTAACCAACTTGCAATACTCAAGGAAGAAGTGAATGATCTTGCAGTTGAATTGATGATAAGGTATCAGCCGGTTGCAACTGATCTTAGGTTCATAAGCTCATGCATGGAGGTAGCATACGATCTTGTAAGGTTTGGAAGATATGCTTATGATATAGCCCAGATAAGGGAGCAGTTAGGTGACCTTGGCAGGTGTGATAAGAGCATTATAGCAGAGATGTCAGAGATTGTGAGTGAGATGCTTAAGGATAGCATAAGTGCATTCAACAACAAGGATGAGGATCTTGCAGAGAGGCTCATAAGAATGGATGATATGGTTGATTCATCATACAGGAGCAATCTCAAGAAGATAGTTGAGACTGGTATGGATATAAGGTGTGCATTATCCTCCGTGCTGGTCATGCGTTACCTTGAGAGGATAGCAGACCATGCAGTATACATAGGCGAACTTGTAAGATACATGGTGAGTGGTGAGAGGGCTAGATGATTATACCTGCTTTATTAATTATACCTATATTAAATAAGTAGAAGTAGAAAACAAATTTTAAATTAAAATTAAAAATGTATGTGGTTTGAAGCCTATACAGTTAGATAGGCCTTCTCCCCATGCAGTACTATATCCTCTCCAGCCTCTTCCTCCTGTGGCTTCAGCCTTATAGGCGTTACCTTATTCATTATCTGCATTATTACATATGTTAGTGTGAATGCAAATGCTGCAGTTACAACTATAGCAAGTGCTTGTACCCCAACAAGTTCTGCTGAACCATATACAACACCTGTCAATGCCCCTCCCGTTACCATTGGTGATGCGAAGAGTGCTACGCCCATGCTACCCCATACACCAGTCATGCCATGTATTGCTATGACATCACATGCATCATCAACCCTTAACTTCTCCTTGAAGATGAGTACGAAGACGTAGAATACAACTCCTGCAACTGCACCTATAACAACCCCAGCCCAAGCCTCTATGAACCCCGCTGCTGGTGTTACTGCTGCTAAACCTGCTATACATCCGTTTGCTGCAAGGCTAGTGCTTGGTTTCTTGCTCTTCGCCCATCCAGCAAGGAAGGTTGTTATTGCACCTGCTGCAGCTGCAAGGTTAGTGCTTACTATTGCTGCCACTGCTGCCTCATTTGATGCTAGAGCACTACCACCATTGAAACCATTCCAACCAAACCAGAGCAGGAATGCTGCAAGGAACTGATATGGTACATTATGCTGAGCCATGGTCTCTGCCCTACCAAACCCTAACCTTCTACCTAGAGCAAGTGCTCCTGCTAGTGAGGAGAACCCTGCTGCAACATGTATCACTATTCCTCCAGCCCAGTCCCTAGCACCCATCTGTGCAAGCCAGCCTCCTCCCCATATCCAGTGTGCAACTGGTCCATAAACGAATATCATCCATATGAAGATGAAGACAAGCCAAGGACCGAAGCGCATCCTCTCTGCTATACCTCCACTTATCAGTGCTACAGTTATTGCAGCGAACATGCCTTGGAAGAGGAAGAAGAGGTAGCCTGGTATCGTTGGTGCATAGCTCATAGGCTCAAGTGTAACTCCATTCATGAATGCGTAATCAAACGTGCCTATCCATCCATGCTCAGATGGTGCAAATACTAGGCTGAAGCCAATTATGAACCATGCTATAAGCCCTATCGTTGCTGTCTGATACACCTTCATGAGGATGCCAAGTGCGTTCTTTGCCCTTATAAGCCCAGCCTCAAGGAAGCCTACTCCTCCTATCATGAGGAAGACCATTGCTGTAGAGAGTATCATCCATGATGTGTCTCCGGTGTCTATTGGCATGTATCTACTACTTTACATAGTATTTTTAAAGTTTTTTTAAAAAAATAATATAATGATATCCAATAGCTTATCATAGAGCGTGGTTATGCCCAATGTCTCATAAAACTGATAATCATTTGTATATCTTTTTATATAAGTTGTTCCATATACTATATATGAAGAGATACATAGTTGGTGCGCTGGCACTATCCTTGCTATCGCTGATGCTATCAAACGCATATGCCTTAGGGGCACCACAGCCTCTATCAAATCCTCCAGGATTGATAGTAACGTACCTTGCCACACTCCTAAGCGTGCTCTTCTTCATGCTTGTGCAGCATCTGGTAAGGAAGAGTTTCTACTCCAAGCACAGACTTGTACCTTGACCAACCATTTTTATTATCAAAAGCTTATCATTCTAGCTAACATTTATAATTATGTTATCATTACATATTGGCATGAAGAGGATAGAGGCTATAGTTAGAACAGAGATAATACCAGACCTTAAGATACAGTTAGAGAGGTTTGAGATATATGGCTTGAGTATGCATAACATAACCAGCCCTAATATAACCTCAAGGAATGGTGCTGTGGGAAGAGGAGGCGGTCTAGGCGAGTTCCTTACAAAGGTCGAGCTCATAGTAAGTGATAGGGATGCAAAGAGGGTTATAGATACTATAAGTGCTGTATCTGGCAAGCATAGAGAGTACACGAAGATATTCGTCTCCTCTCTTGAGGAGATAGTGGATGTATCGCACATGCATATTATAAAGGACCTTGAAGATGTGAATAACAATGAGGATAGAACCCGTAAGCAGGATGAGGGTAGCATTGCTAGTAGTGTTGATGAGGAGCATGGCAATTATAGCAATGAGGATTCTACAGATCGTATGGGTACCAGCTCTAGTGAGTATGAGGAGCAGGAAAAGAGGAGTAGACTCGTGCCATTGCAGAAGTACACCCTGATGAGAGTACTCAAGTTCTACAATGCTAACAAGGATACGTTGAGATCAGAGTATAGGATAAAGTCGTTCAGTGACTTCGTTAACTTCTGCATACTCGGTTACTTGCCAATCATAGAGAGCGAGATAAGGCAGCAGAGCATAGAGGGGAGGAGCAAACTACTAAGGATATAAGATTATCATAATGTTAGCATACTGGCGATGGTTTTTATACCATGAAGATCATTAATAGTAGCATGAAGAAGATAGAAGCGATAATTGCATCTGAGAAGGTGGACATCGTGTATAGAGCGTTGAAGAGATACGGGGTTGATAACATATTCATAGTTAATGGATATGGTAAGGGTCTCTTCCAGATAGTACTTACAGGGGCAAGGGGTACTGGCTCATACAAGCCAGAACTTATGCCAGCATCAAAGATAGAACTCATAGTTGCTGATAGGGAGGTTGAGGATGTTCTAGATATAATAGCAAAGAATGCAGGAATAGGTGTAAACGAGGGGCTTGTTGGGAGGGCTGTTATAACACCAATAGAGCAGATAAGGAGGCTTGAGAAGACAGTTAAGGTATAATCCAATCATTATATATCTTTCCCTACTACACATATGCTACTATCTCATAATAAAGATGCCGTAGATAGCAGTTTCAAGATAGATTTAAATAGATATAAGTTGTAATATATATCAATGGAGAGACTTTACACACTTAAGGAGGCAAAAAAGCTCTTAGGTGTTACGACCAGAACTATCCAAAAGTGGGATAAGGAGGGTAAGATAAGAGTTGTTAGAACTATTGGAGGAAG
>BEHG01000029.1 GCA_002898655.1 archaeon HR04 | reverse complement strand
CCCTTCCTTGTAAGTTCATCAGCAAGCATATTCATGCCTAGAGAGTCTCCAGCAAGATGACCAAGTATAACAAGGTTACCATTCAGGTTACTGCTCTTTACTCTAGCAAGATCCTCAGGGCTTATGTGAAGGTAGATGACTGTATCATAACCATGATCAAAGTATGTCTTGGCAACGCTATACCCACCATTTGTGCCAGCAGCAACAACTAGCATATACCTCTTCACATTAGCATTCTCATCACCATGCACAACCTTAACCCTTGTATCTGCATTCTTGAACTCATCCAACTCTTCAACTGAAGATGCTATATCCCTAACCCTCTCAACCCTACCTGCATCAAGTCTCTTCAGAATGGCTCTCCTCATCAACTCATCGCATGGAAGGTGTATGTTAAGCAATGGCATGCCAACCTTCTCAGCAAATGATGTTACATGTGTGTATATTGATATGTGTGCCCTAAGCATAACCCTCTCCTTCAACTCTCTTACTGCTTCCTCAGCAACATCCCTTGCTATCCCAGCATCAAGCATGAACTCAACATGCCTATCAAGGACCTTGTAGAAGTTTATGTATGCCTTGCCTATTGGATGGTGTGCAATGATAGCATCATAGCCTAGATGCTTTGCAAGCATTATGGTTGATTGCTCAACATCTATACACATTAGAACCTTCCTTATATCCTTGCCCTTAACATGCACCATGCTATCTGCAGGTACGCTATCCATACCTGCTAGGCTCAACGCTGTATACATTATATCTTCAGTATCCATCCTACCCAAAGTAAATTATCTAGGTAATAAATTTTTGTGTAAATTCGATTGGCTACCTGTATATTGAGCAGACAAGACCTACCAAGGTTGGCATCATCTAGATTACAATTCACAATCTTGTAAAGATATTTTAAGCGATTTTTTTATAGAACTACTCATAATTAATATTTATGAGCAGGAGTAGATTAGAATATATTAAGAGAGGACAGCTACTTACATATATAATGGCAATGGTACTATCAATAGCATTGCTAACAAATACGGTTGTATATGCTGCTACCGATACCTATCTTGCTGTTAATGGGGCTAATGTTAGTGAGGTAGGAGTGAGTGGCAATATCTCTACATATACACCATCGTTCGGTAATAACGATCATAGAGATTACATGCTGTATATTGTCAATGGAAATGGTCATACCATAGGTGCTGGAGTACAATGGTGGAAGCATCCATACTATGGATTGATGAATAGACTGATAGTTTATATATATCAATATGGAGTAGGTCATTCCCATATCTTCGCTGAGGATAACTCTGCTATACCTAATGGCGCTTCTATCACAGCCTCTGTTATACAGAGAGCACCAAACAGCACATGTTGGGATGCTAAAGCAAAGTATTATGGTACTAAAGAACTCATTTATATGAAATGTATAGATGGTTTTACAACTGGGATACCTGGTGCTGTAAGTAGAACCTTATCTTCTCAGTATAATTCATCTAACACACTAAAGGAGAGATTCGCAAATCTTAACTACTATTATTGGGAAGGTTCAACGCTCAAATGGAAAGACTTCAACACGACTATAGCAGAGATGAAGTGTTTTAGTGATGTTGATGAGAATTACCAGAGTAGAATAGGCACGAACTGGGTGATAACTTACATCAATAGTTATAAGGAATTTGGTACTGGTCCACCTACATATACTACTGATAACTGTACCATAGACATTGATGCTGGTTGGGATCCCACAGGTGAATGAGTATGAATGGTACATTTATAATTATTGCAGTATTGATAGTTACAGGCGCTATAGTACTAACGCTTATCGTAGCGAATATAAAGGCTACTCAAACCATGGATGAGGAACTAAAGGTTTTGAGCGAAAACCCTTGTGTACAGAACGCTCTTGCTATAGCACAGAAGAATATTCCATTTGATATAAAGATAAGGGTACCTACATATCTGCCAGCAGAAGGCTATAGGTTGGCTGGTATCACTGGAGTACTAGAGCCTGGAGGATCGCCTGGTGGATGGGTAAGTTTATACTACTGGGATAAGGAAGGATGTCTATTAACTTCAGGGATCAATGAGCATGATGCTATTATGCAGTATAAAGCAGTAAAGGTAACGATACTTATACCTCATAGTCCAGATGGTGATTACAAGAACGGGGATGAATTTGCAAGTAATTACTACTCATACTATCTAGAAAACAAAGAAGAGTTCAAAGCAGATGTTAGATTGGTCACTCTGAGCAACGGGTATAAAGGCTATGGTAACGATCCTTTCATAGGTATAGGGAAGTGGATAAAGATCAAGAATGATGGGGATGAGGAGGTGGTGCAGGAGGAGCCCTATCCTGAACCTGGAGAGATAAAATTCTTTCACGAGAAGGATAGAGTTGTATACATAGTTAGAGCAGATATGCCTCTTGTAGAGCTGATAAAGATAGCAGAGTCTATAAAGTAGTTCTGGATAGAGAGATAGAATGCTATCAACGTGTGGCTAGAGCATCATACTGTACCAGCACTTTTGTCATCTCGATAGTAACCTAACTTTGATAGTAACAGTGCAAGTGCATAAGCAGACAACCTCAACTCCTCTACGCTTATATGCTCATCAGCAGCATGTGCCTGCTCTATGCTTCCAGGACCCCATACTATGCTCTCTATACCTTCCCTTACTATATGCTCATTATCTGTAGAGCCAGGGAAGCACCAGTAGAATGGATGATGATCAGTTATGCCTATAGTTGCTAATGCATCGCTAAGACCCTTAACCAAGATCGATGACTCATCTATGCATACAGGGCTCCTCTCTGCTATCATGCTCATCTCATACTCCTCTGCATGTAGATCTAAGAGCATCTTTATCTCATTTATAACATCATTAGCACTCTCGTATGGTGCTACCCTTCTATCTATAGTGAATGAGCACTCATCTGGCACAACATTCTCCTTCACACCCCCTGTTATCATTGTAACTGAGCATCTTGGTATGCATAATCTCTTGATATTGCTTATCATACTACTACTATCATTATTGCTGCTGCTACTGCTTATATTACGCTTAGCTATATCCCTTGCATATGCTTCCAATGCACCAATTGCCTTACATGCTCTAACTATAGCATTGATGCCATTGGTAGGTATTGATGCATGGGCTGATCTACCCCTAACCTTTACATTGAGCCAGAGAGCACCCATCTGACACGTTGCTATCTTAAGAGATGTAGGCTCCATGACTATCCCATACCTTAGCCTATCTATACCTAGTCTTCTAAGATGCTTGAGTATGGTACTTGTACCAGGCTCTGCCCTCTCTTCCCCTATAGCAAAGCATAACAGCAGATCCCTTCTACTAACAATCTTACAGATATGCATCATTACTGCAAGTGCAGACTTCATATCTGCAGCCCCTCTACCATACATCTTACCATCCTTGATCATGCCAGAGAATGGGTCTACACTCCATCCCTCCATACTACCTTCTGGTACAGTATCTATATGCCCATTCAGGACTATCCTCAACTCATCAGACCTGCTATCCCTTGCATATGCTATGACTTGAGGCCTATCAGCGTATGGCTCATGAAGTAGTATGGAGTTGAGCCCTAACTCCTTGAGCCTTGAGTGTATGTACTCAGCACACCTCCTCTCCTCTCCAGGAGGGTTCCTGCTAGGTATCCTTATCAGTTCCCTTGCATCCTCTACTATGCTCTGCATCTCCCTATCTACAGCATCCTTGATCTTGTAAAGCATGAATCTTATAATGGCGCTCAACATATATAATTAGTAGTTAGGTATATGATCTATGGAGAGGCTCTGGGCACCATGGAGGATAGCATACATAGAGAGGCCATCAGATGAGCAATGCATCTTCTGCACAAAGCCAAGGGAAGGGAGGGATAGGAAGAACCTCATCCTCATGAGAGGTAGGCATGTATTCGTCATACTCAATGCATATCCTTACGCCAATGGGCATCTTATGATAACACCATACAGGCATGTTGCAGATCCTAGGGAGGTTAATGATGAAGAGTATGCTGAGATCTTCAGTTATCTAAGGTTATGCATCTCCATCCTAAAGGATGCCTTGAAGGCAGATGGCTTCAACATAGGCATGAATATAGGGAAGGTTGCAGGTGCTGGGATAGCAGATCATCTGCATATGCATATAGTGCCTAGGTGGAATGGGGATACCAACTTTATGCCAGTTGTTGGGGATACAAGGATAATACCAGAGTATCTTGAGAGAACCTATGAGAGGCTCCTGCTTGATCTGCCAGAGGAAGAGAAGGCAAGGCTTGTGAACCAGAGTCTGTAAGGTTAACCAACATAACTAAGGCTTCTTACATAATCAATCAGGATCTAGCAGTATCTAGCCTCATAACATACATACCCTATGGGTTTTTATATGCTATGATATGCTTCTGTAAAGGGGTATGTATGTTATAAGCCATGAACTGAAAGTAAAAGATGCTCATATCTTGCCTAAGATGTCACTATACATACTTCATAACATACATACCCTAATAGACTTTCGTTAAGGTGAATGTGGTTAGAAACAAGAAAGAGATTCAGAAATTACTCTATACGTTTTATATTACCATCTCTATCCTCTAATCTACCTTTAACACCAACTATACTACTAAGTTTATTTAACGCATTCCTCCAGAATAGACCTGTTGCAAACGCAATAATATAAAATCCATATGGTTGCTGTATGTTTTGCTGCTTCTGCTCACTCTGCTTTGTCTCTTCTGTCTGCTCTTGTAGTGTAGGCTGTATATCAGTTATCAATCCCCCTATTATACCAACTGTTACTATGAAGGCAAGAGAACCACCTATGAATGGAGCCATAGTATACTCAGCCCACGATGCCCTTCTGAATACTCGCATCCTTACCTCGTATACTATATTATACATGCTCCTTATTATCCCTCCAATGAATCCAATAACAGTTGCAGAGTATATTACCATGGAATACCTGGTGTCAAATAATCCCATGTTTAGATGGTTATGAGCATTCCATATTAGCGTGGCTAAGACTGTAAGTATTAACATGGTCGTAAGATATCCAATTATATGTAAGCCGTTAATGAGGAACCTCTTCTTTCTATCAAGCTTCTTAATGCTTCTACTGTAGAACTCAAGGACCTTAGAGAGGCATGTTTCACAATCACCAATGGTTAGCATACCACTATTCATAGTGTTAGCCTGTCCTGCAACATGTTGCCCATACTTTCCTTGATGCTCTTCTTGATAAAGCCTATCCCATACAAGCTTCAGATACTCTTGGGCCTCCTTGAACGATTTAGGTATATCAGCACACTTTGGGTTTGATATAGGTTGGGATTGGTTTGTATTAGATTGCTTATCTCTCATGGTTTCTTCATCCGCAAATACACCGTTCTCACTTGCAATTGTTAGCCAACGATCCAGAATCTCTATATCATCTTTCAACTCTTTTATCTTTTCATCTATCTGCATTGTCCATACTTCTTCTCTTACATATATAAATATTTCTGGATATTACCAAGTTAAATGATGAGATTTACATTCTATTCTCCAGATATAAATTAATTATCTTAATATGTTGGCTGGTTCACTGATATTTGAACTCCTGCCACTCGAAGAGATTAACGGAGACTATTGCACATATTGCTAGCCTAGATCGTAGCCATTATTTCATAATTCGAATTTTGAAATATAATCAATATTAAAATATCCCAGAGCCATAGCATGAGCATGCTTACTTACATAGAGCCATTGTATAGACCTCCATCTGAGGCTGGCTCACTGATACTTCAGGTTACTATAGGATGCTCATACAACAGATGCTCCTTCTGCTCAATGTATAGAAGTAAGAGGTATGAAGAGCGTTCATGGGATGAGATCAAGGCTGAGATAGATTATGCTGCTAGAGAGTACCCAAACACTAGAAAGGTATTCCTTGCGGATGGCGATGCTTTAAACATAAAGACTGAGTACATGCTTAATATACTTGAGCATCTATACAGATCATTCCCTAGATTGGAGAGGGTCTCATGCTATGCTATGCCGAAGAACCTCTTGCAGAAGGGTAAGGAAGAGTTGGCAGCGCTCAGGGATGCTGGGCTTAAACTACTCTACATAGGCATAGAGAGTGGCTCAGATACAGTGCTGAGGAAGGTTACAAAGGGTGCAACCTCAAAGGGTATAGTTGATGGGTGCTTGAAGGCCAAGAGTGTTGGTATCCAACTATCATGTATGCTCATACTTGGCTTAGGAGGTAGAAGGTATAGCATGGAGCATGCTCTAGAGAGTGCTAGAGTCTCAAGTATAATTGCACCAGAGTACCTTGCTGCACTAACCCTACTCCTAGATGATGTTGTAAAGGATGAGTTTATGAGTAAGTTTGGCGAACCATTCGAGCCTTTGAGTGATATAGAGGTTCTTGATGAACTAAAGATGCTTGTAGAGCATATAGAGCCTATAGATGGTAGGAAGATAATCTTTAGAGCCAATCATGCATCAAACCCATATCCTATCAAGGCTGTACTCCCAGATGATAGGGCAAGGGCTATAGCATTGATAGATGAGCTCAAGGCAAGACCAGATAGGCTCAAGCCAAGTTATCTTAGGCGCTTCTAGCATTATATGGGAGGAGTGATCATTATACATCATGAGCTTCACAGCGATGCTGGATGATCTATACAGGGTAATAGAGGAGGAGAGGGATAGGCTCAAGCAGATTAGGAATGTGCTTAAGCTTTACAATGAGTTGAGTAGGATAAGCGAGGCTATAGGCTCAAGGTATGGTGTAATGCTAGTAGTAAGCCTATTCGATACAAAGAAGGTTCTTGCATTCGATACATATGGGAAGGAGAACGTTACAGTTGTAATAGATAAGTTCAGGACCAAACTCGGGGTACATAAGGATGTTATAAAGAGCAAGGCTAGAGAGGTATTTGGGGATGATGTAGTTGAGATAAGGGATGCTATGGCATATGAGAATAATGAGGGGGTTAAGATATTCTTCAGTGATGGGAGGATAGATGTGCTTCCAGGCTCATTCCATGTGTGGAGGAGTATAGATGCTAGAGTTAAGGAGTTCTGTGACTGGCTTATGAAGGAATGCTATAAGTGATTGGCAAGGAAGAATTAAGATAACTAAGCTAAACTATGGAACTATCCTTGCTTCAGACGAACCCTTCTCATAACTGACTGTTATCTTTGTACCCTCTTTGAGGTTGCAATTCTTAACAGTCTTTGCAGATAGCACTGTATCTGTAGTATCAACTATGCATGATCCATCACCAAGAGTATGTGTGATGACTACCTCTTCAGTTATAGTTGTAGGGACAACCCCTGTTGGTGATAAACCAATCCATATACCAACTATTGCTGCTGCAAGTGCTCCTATGAATAATACTAGCGTTCTATACGATATCTCCATATAGTTAGTATATTCACATTATATAAAAATCATACTACATAGGGGACAATATTTCATAATTCGAATTATGAAAGAATCTATATTATCATGGGTTGAGAGCCTATGGGTGATGAGATAAGGAAGGGAAGAAGATAAGATAATAAGGGAAGAAGATGGATAGCCTTTAATATCTTCCATCCTGGATGATCTTCAATATGCTGGAACCCTTCTGAAATATGTCTTGACATGTGGTCTGAAGAGGTAGTATAGTATTATCCCATTGATCACAATCCCAATTACACTCCCAGTAACATTCCCAATAGCATCTGTGCCTATCCACTTGGTAATAGCCATCTGTACTGCTGTTATTGCTATCCCCATGATCAACACTAGAACTGCTATAGCCCAGGCCCATTCCTTACCTTTGAAGAGTCCATATGAGACAACAAAGTTGGTGACTCCAAGCACAAGTACTATAGGGCCTATCACTAATAGCAGTATTGTAAAAACTGTAGAGTCGATTGTACTGGTACTACTGCTAATACTAGTAGTGCCTGCTATGCCTATCATTGCAGCACCAATTATGGTTAAGATAATACCGCCTATAGCCATAATAACTGCAATTATAGTTACTCCGAGAGGTCTATTTATGGACATATTATGCTATTTACCAACGATCTATATAGTCTATACGATAGACTCTTCAGGACCAGAATCTTGATCGATATAGTCAGTTAGTCTAGGCGCCGCCGGTCGGACTCGAACCGACGACCGACTGGTTAACAGCCAGCCGCTCTACCACGCTGAGCTACGGCGGCACCAAAGCGGTAATGCTGGCTATTCGATTTAATCTTTTCTCTAAGATATGAGGCTAACTGAGTGTTTATCTTTAATATCATATTGATATCTGAATTAGAAGAGCCCTATACATCTATCTATCTACATGCCTTTCTCTTTTGCATATATGTATATACCATCGAGGAATACCCTTATATCCTTCTCCTTTATTCTTGTAGCATTCTCTATGTTTGCTGCTGTCTGTGCTACATCCTCAAGGCTTATGCCCTTAACTATAACATCCTCGCCCTCTACGCTAACCTTGCACTCCCCAACTATCTCAGCAACTCTAGGAGAGCGCTCCCCTATGAAGTTCTCTATAAGCACTTGCTTACCCTTGACCTTCACTGAGATGGGAAAGTGTGCATGTACTATCTTCAACTTGTATGTGTAGCCATGAAGCACACCTTCAATCATATTCCTTACTATGGACTGCATTGTATTCACGATAGCCTTATCCTTACGCCTTGGTTTACCCCTTGCCAGTAATGGTCTTATCCTTACACTTGAATCCTCTACTCTTATATCAACATGTATCTTGCTTAGATCTTTGCTTACCTTGCCCTTAGGCCCCTTCACCTCAAGAGTCCTACCGTTAATGCTTATCTGCACACCATCTGGTACATCAACTACAGCCTCTAGAGCAGTGCTCTCCTTGACACTCTCACTGCTAATAGACATACCCTATAAGTACACCTCCAATACCCTTGCTCTGTGCTTCATGATGTGACATTACGCCTAGAGGTGTTGATACTATGAGTATGCCTCTACTGTATGAAGGGAGATACTGCCTATCCCACTCATCATACCCATCCTTTTTGACGCTAAACCTAGGTGTTATAACATTACACTTGTTTACCCTTGAGAGTAGTTGTACAACAGCCTTGCCTCCTCTACCATCATCAACGTACTGGTAATCGCCTATGAACCCATGCTCCTTCATAACCCTCAACACCTCCAACGCAAGCTTGGATGTTGGCATGATTATGCATGATCTCTTCCTCCTCATCTCATTGTTGTATATGGTTGAGAAGAGGTTTGCAACTACATTTAATGCTGGCATATAAACAATCACCTCACATGTACTTCTTGAAGCCTATCCTCTTGGCTACTTCCCTGAAGCACTGTCTGCAGAGTAAGAGATCATACTTCTGTATTATTGCTGTGTACTGACCACAACGCCTACACCACCTAGAGCCCTTACCATACTTCCTCTCCTTCCTGCCAGTCAGTGCAAAGTCTCTAACCTTAGCCATCAGACCACCTCTACACCAAGAGTCTTGAAGAACTCTATAGCCTCCTGCCTGCTGATCCTCTGCTCCTTGCCTATCTTACATGGCATTATCTTGCGCCTAGCAACTCTATAACCTGGGCGCTCAAGGGCAATGCATACATCCATACCTATTATACCCAACTCAGGCTTGTACTTTACACCAGGTATATCTATATGTTCCTTTATGCCGAAGGATACATTACCATAATCATCGAACGATGAACCCTTGATCCTATTACCTTTAGCTGCAAGTAGCCTCTTCAGTACCTGAATGGCCTTATCCTTCCTTAGGGTAACTATAACTGCTATAGGCTCACCCTTGTGTATACCAAAGTCCCTTATGGTCTTCTTTGCTGTTCTTACAGCCGGTGTATGTCCAGTCAACTCCTCTAGTATCTTCTTAGCCTTCTCTATAGGTTCTCCTGACTTGCCTACAGCAGCATTTATAACCACCTTACCTATCCTTATCCTCCTCATCACATTCTCCTCCAACATGACGCTCATACGCTCTCCAACCTCCAAACCCCCATTTATTCCCATCTTATCCTATGCTATGCTGAGCAATGGCCTCTCCCTACCTATGGCAATGACTATATCTGCTGGTATCTCTAGCCTCTTTGAATCGCTCTCTACAACAACCCTCTTTGGTAGTGTTATTGTACCTTCCTTAACCTCAACGATCCTCCCAGTTGTACCAGCATTATCACCTCTTGTTATGAGTGCTAATGCACCCTTCTCTATCTTAACAGTATCAATAACCTCTTGCCCTGGCACCTTTATGAGTACGGAGTCATCTATAGTTATACCATTCAACCTGTCAAGTATATTCCTTCCATCATGGAGAGTGTATTGGATCCTGCCTCCTTTAACAGTATGTTTGCCTACAACCTTGCATATCTTAAGGTTCTTCTCCATCTCCATCTCCCCCTCTGCTATCTCTACGGGTTTGAGTATTAGCCCATCCCTTGGAACTAGCCTGTACGCCTTCTTCAGTGGCTGTAGTTCAACCACATCCATCAATCCAACAGGGAAGTGAATACCATACCTCTTCACACCATCAACATACACATAGCCATTGTGGAGTACCTTCTCAGCCTCTCTCATGTTACTCACAACCTTGAGCACATCTCTAAGCAGTATGCCTAGAGGATAGCATCTACCTATAGGATGGGGTCCTGGTATAGGTCTAACAGCGAATCTATAAGCCTTCCTAGGTACTTGCCAGAATGCTGGCATAATCTGCCTCTTCAATCTATTTGAACCAGCCTTCTTGCCCATGATACTCACCCTAAGACTGTTTGCCTTTACCCCTCCTTAGTATTGCCTCTCTCATCTCATCCTCCATATCCAATGCTATAACCATAACCTTTGAAGCATGAATAAGCACAGGTACCTTATCACCCCTCACCTTCTCCCTCTGCAAACCTTCAATCTCCAGCCTACCATCCTTCACATACACTCTCTGCACCTTGCCCTCAACACCCTTGTACTCTCCTCTAAGCACCCTTACAGTATCACCCTTCCTTACCCTTACACTCCTCCTTCCATACTGCCTCCTCAACTCCTCAGATAGGGTAGAGCATACCTGTTTGCTCCTCACATGTAGTGGAGCACTGTATATCTGCTTAAGCCTAGCAAGTGATCTCTTCATGCATACCACCAACTATACTATCATTGATGCAAGGTTTGCTATCCTTGGCCATCTCTCTGCAGCCTCTGCAGCGACTGGACCCTTTATATCTGTACCCTTCACATCCCCCTCTGGTGTTATGAGTATTGCTGCGTTATCCTCAAAGCATATTCTAAGACCATT
>BEHG01000028.1 GCA_002898655.1 archaeon HR04 | reverse complement strand
ACTCTTCTCCTTCTCAACCATCATCTCCATCCTCTGCATAACCTCCAGCATCGAACTCCTCCTAACCTCTTCTGTAAGCATTGCTCTAACATCCTCTATGAGTATCCTTGCAACATCTACCTTCCTCTTCACTCCCTGTACTATGTTATCATATGCTGAGAAGGGGAGGAGCATGGCATACAATGCTTCCATCATGCCGAATAGCCTTAATGCATCGCTACCCTTCCCCTCCCTAACCCTATCGTATACTTGCCTCTTCAACTCCCCTATGCAGTCAAGTAAGCCAAGCAGGTATGCCTTCATGCTAGTCATGCTCAACCCATCGATGATTGGTACTCTATGCTCTCTAACTATGCTGTAGAGAGCCTTTGCCTCAACCAGTTCTGCCTCTGCACCAACAAGGTATACCTGTAGATTAGGATACTCCTCTGCTACATGCTTCAACTCATCCATCATGCTTGCTGCTCTTACTATCTGCTCCCCTGCAGTGTTGAGATCACTTGCATGTATATTCACTATAGCCTTGCTGCATAGCATAACAACATCCCTTGTACCCTTGATTAGCCTCTCCCTCCTCTCCTCAATAGCCTTGAGCATCTCCATCATTCTATCAAGGGGCTCCTTAAGGTAATCCACATCGCTCATGCAAGTAGTTAGCATATTACTATAAATAAATACACTCATAGATCAATTGGTATGGATGCTATAACGACTCAGGAGATGATGGGCATAGAGGAGAGGGCTCATGCAATGGGTGTAGTAAGGCTACTCATGATGGAGAATGCAGGAGCAGGTGTTGCCCATCACATAGCAAATAAGTTCAATGGCAGGGATCTTGAGGGGAAGAGAGTGCTACTCATAGCAGGGTTAGGGAACAATGGAGGGGATGCTATGGTTGCAGCAAGGCACCTAACCCATTATAGGACAGATGTTACAGTTCTACTCATAGGTAGAAGCAAGGATATAAGGACTGAGGAGGCAAGGACTAATTGGAGCATACTGGAGAGGATGAGCAGGAGCATAAGGCTTGTAGAGTTAGATGAGCATTCAATGAACAGCATAAGCATGATCATTATGGATGCTGATATCATAGTTGATGGCATATTTGGTACTGGCATAAAGGGCAGCATAAGGGAGCCTCATTCAAGCATAATCGATGCTATAAATGCAAACAAGAAGGCTTACAAGGTTGCTGTTGATGTGCCATCAGGCCTAGATCCAGATACTGGGAGGTATGAGAAGTGTGTCAAGGCAGATGCTACCATCACATTTCATAGGGTAAAGAGAGGCTTACTTGTAAGTAGCGATGTCTGTGGTAAGATAATAGTATGGCCAATAGGCATACCACCAGAGGCTGAATCTAGTTGATTGTTTAGCATGTGGTGATAGTTAAATGATGATGAGGCAGATAAAGGTAGGGAGGATGGCAAACTTCACGTATATAGTAGGGGATGAGTCAAGCAAGGTTGCAGCGGTAATAGATCCATCATGGGATCTAGATGTTGTAATGGATGAGATTAAACGTAATAGCATGAGGTTGGAGTATATAATAAATACACATACACACTTCGATCATGTACTTGGGAATGAGCAGTTGAAGGCTCTAACAGGTGCAAAGATAGTAATGCACATGAACTCTCCACTAGATAAGGATGTTGCAGTTGTTGATGATGATGTTATAGCATTAGGTAATCTAAGAATAAAGGTTATCTACACACCAGGACACTCAAAGGATAGCATATGTTTACTTGTTGAAAACAAATTGTTTACAGGGGATACGCTATTCGTTGGCTCATGTGGCAGGGTAGATCTTCCTGGAGGGGATGCAGGTGAACTCTATGAGAGTTTGAGGAGGATCGCTAGCCTAGATGAGAGCATAGAGGTATACCCTGGGCATGACTATGGCTATGAGAGATGCTCAACCATAGGCAAGGAGAAGAGGAGCAATCCAGTCTTGAGGGTTAAGAGCAAGGATGAGTTCATGATGCTTGTAGGTGGTTAGGATGCATGAGTTTGGTAATAGCAAGGGTATAGGGATAGCACTGAACAAGGATGAAGGGATTAGGTTCCTCAACTCAATAGAAGGCAAGGAGTTCAGGTTCATACTCATAACATCCTACACTGAGACTGCAGAGATAGATGGGATAACAGTTGCTGGAGCAAACAAGGATCTGATCAAGTTTACACCTCCAGCAGATGCGGAGTTCCTCTACCTAGGAAGGTGCAGATGCATAGACTCTGTACCAGCAACACCAGATGGGAAGCCAACACCAGCAGTAATAACAAGGGCAATGCTCAGACTTGCTGATATACCATTGAGCATAGTAGACTCTGGCAGCAGAGTTAAGCCAATGGTACCTCACTACACCATGGCTGCTACTCACGGTAAGAGCATAATACATGGATACGCTATGAGCAGGGAAGAGGTTGAAGGTATATACAGGCATGGCATAGAGTTGGGAAGGATACTTGCAAGGAGTGCTGATTGCTTAATCATAGGTGAGAGCATACCTGCTGGTACAACAACTGCACTTGCTGTTATGCTTGCAATGGGTATAGATGCTAGGTTCAAGGTGAGCAGTAGCATGCCCAGCAACCCTCATAGACTGAAGTTAAGTGTGGTTGAGGAGGGGATGAGTAACGCTGGAGTTGAGTTTGGTTCCCTAAAGGATGATCCATTAAATGCAATAGCAATGCTTGGGGATCCAATGATGCCGTGTGCTGCTGGTTTAGCGATAGGGGCTATGGATCATGCTAGCGTTATGCTTGCTGGAGGTACACAGATGGCTGCAGTTCTAGCAGTGATCAATGCTCTAAGCAATAGGTTGGATAGCATTGCTATAGCAACAACATCCTACATCGTTAATGATCAGAGCGCAGATATAAGGTATCTTGTTAGTAATGCTGTTGGTGCTGATGCACATGTACCGTTGATCTATGCAGATCCAATGCTTACACTATCCAGCAAGAATGGGCTTAGAGCTTATGCTGAAGGCTTTGTGAAGGAAGGTGTTGGTGCTGGAGGAGCATGTATTGCAGCATTGGCAAGGAATAGATTCAGGCTAGATGCTGATGATATACTTCATGCCATTGAGATGGAGTATGAACATGCTATAGAGATGCCAATGAAAAGAGTGCATAATAGATTGGATAGATGAGAAGAAGATGCCATCATTCTATTTATATATTTTATTACATTAATCGTTGCATTCTTTAGATCATTCATATGGGAGTATGTTCAACCCTACACTCATACTCTGGAAGACTTTCAGGATCTACCCATTTTAATCTTGAACTACCATATTAACTGAGTCAAACGTAGATATGATAGGATGATGATTGTGAGCAAGTTCTAATCTATTATTCACCATCAGAGTTGAAATGTACATCTGGCTACTACAGTAAGGTAAGGTAGGGCACCTACAATAAACTCATCAGTTGCCAATGAAATAAGATATCCTTTAGTGAGATTCTTCTGGTAGGATCATCAGAATCTACGATAGTTAGTAACCATATGATCCTCTTCCTCTCCTAGAATAAAATATAGGATCTAGTACAACCTTTAACTGCTGTAGGTAACATAATTGCAATTGATATGAAGATGAATGCATGATAATGATGATGATGATTATGCTTATATCTATTATAGAGAAGGAATCTGATAGAAGAGGATTACTTACTGTATAGCCATGAGCAGAATGAGTAACAGCATCCATCATCATTATAATATCATCACAATCTACCACCTGCCTTCCTATACTCATCAGCAACTATATTATAAACAGTCTCAAAGTAAAGCCTTGATGAGTAAGGCATCTCCTGTAATGCATCCTCTATCGTCTTTAGCAGCAATGGTACTACACGCTTCGATACGTTGAGTCTGAACTTCATGGGTAGTATCTCATCCTGCTCAACCCTTATCTTATCCCTCAACTCCTCTGGACATGATCTTCTTACTCTCTCAACTATTATTGAGTACCAGAATGCTAGAGCCTCTGGCACTAAACCACTCCTTGCCTCATTAACAACCTTAGCAAGTATGAGATCTATGCTCATGCTAGAATTGAGTGCATGATGGTAATTAATTGGTTAGATCAACTATGATGTAGCGTTGTGTTGAGCAGGGTAGACAACAACTTAACCTGACTCACTCCCATGCAGACTAATTAGGCTAGGGATATCTTATCCTCCTCTCCCCTCTGCACCCAGTATCCAGGTCTATCAACACATCTATCCCCTATCATAACATGCCTATGCACTATCATCTGCCTTGCCTGCAATGGTGTCCTTGCAAGACCCTTCTTGAAGACCATGGTCTGGAGCCTACGTTCAAGCAGATCGTGAACCTTGAGGTTAAGTACATCATCAAGGGTAGCATTCTCTCCTACCAAACCCAGCCTGTTAAGTGATCTGAGTAGTTCTACCTCTCTCTTGCTCCTAACCTCCACTGGAAGTGCAAGCAGATCCCTTGCCCTCTTTCTTATCCTTGATAGTTCTGATTGTGCCTTCCATAACTCACGTTTGTTCCTCAGCCCATAGTTACCAACTATCTCAAGTTCCTGCATTAGAAGTGAAGAGTCCCAGTGTCTCTTAGGTCTATGGTATGTCTTCCTTGGTTTCTTCACATCGCCCATGCTCTCACCTCTCCTCCTTCCCCTCCTTTTCCTCCTTCTCTCCTATCATCTCATCACCATCAACCATAACATACATCACTTCTGCTGCTGTTGTTGCTGCTGCTGCGGTGCTGCTGCAGCAGCCTTACCTCCCTTCCTAACACCAACGGTACCACCTTTCCTACCAGTTGTCCTGGTCCTCTGACCCCTAACCTTCAAGCCATACATATGCCTGTACCCTCTCCAACTCATTACACCCTTCTCCCTCTCTACATCACTCTTAACTATAAACTCAAGATCAGAACTGAGTAGGTGCATATCCTTACCAGTATCCATATCCTTCTGCCTATTGAGGTACCATGTGGGGAAGCCTATGCTTATAGGATCCTTCAAGCCATTCTCTATTGCTGTTATATGAGAGTCTGATGCAAACCCTATCCTCATGTTTGGATCTATACCAAGGGTTGTAAGCAGGGAGTAGGCAAAGTTGTATCCTAAACCCTTCAGTTCTGCTAGGGCAGCAACTATCTTCTTGCGCCCATCCACATCCTTTCCAGCAACCCTAACTATATGCCTGAACTCCTGAGCACTCATTGCTATCTGCAGATGCTAGATCTGGCATACCTAAATAAAAACTATGCTGGTTATATGCAAGATGAAGATGGCTAAGAACAATCCTCTACTCTATAGCAAGAACCTTTAAATTTAGTGCTCTCCATCTCATACCTACATGGATTCAGAAAGGATAAGGGAGTTGGTGTATAAAAGTTACTCCTCTAAGCCAAGTTATGTTGAGGTTATGCCTGGAGTTCCTGAAGATTACAAGAGGATAGAGACCCTTGGGCAACTCCTTGAGGTTAACTACAAGTACATCAGTGTAGATGAGCAGATGAGGAGGAACCTTATAGAGAAGAGGAGGAGCATGAAGAACCCATATCCAGGGATAATAGGTTATGATGATGTTATAGCAGCAACTGATAGAGCGATACTTGCTGGACATGATATACTCTACATAGGCAAGATAGGACAGGCGAAGACCAAGCTTGCTGAGACCATAGCAAGGAACCTACTCTCCCCAATACCAGCAGTTAAAGGGTGTATAATACATGATATACCAACCCTTCTCCCTGCTTATGAACTTGCAAGGCTGCTTGCAGGTTATGAGCCAGAGCATACAACGCTTGAGTTCCATGTATGCAATGAGTGTGAGTACAGGATAAGGGATGATGGGCTTGATACAAGGATAGAGTGGGTAGATGGCATGTCAAGGTATAGGTATGTGCTTGCTACACCAGACATCTCTATAAAGGATCTTGTAGGACAGATAGATGCAGCAAAGATAGCAAAGGGCGCTACACTATACAGCATAGCATCCTACTCTCCAGGGCAGTTGCTACAAGCAAGGCATGGCATACTATGCATAGATGAGCTGCCAGTTCTAGACCCAAGGAAGCAAGTAGTGCTTCTAAGCGTACTGCAGGAGGGTAAGTTCACAACAGGCTCCTATCCTGTAATCTTCAAGCCATATGTTAGGGTTATAGCAACCGCAAACCCCGTTGATTACACACATGCAAGCAAGATAATAGAGCCATTGGTGGATAGGTTTGAGAGCCACATAGTTACACACTACCCATACACAATAAGGGATGAGATGGCTATAATGGTGCAGGAGGCTAAGGTTGACCATTCCTATAGCATAGTGCTCCCAATATTCATGCTCAAGATAATTGCTAGGATAACACATCTTGCAAGAGAGCATCCAGATGTAAACAAGGAGAAGGGTGTAAGCGTTAGGATGAGCATACATGCTCTTGAACTCCTTATAAGCGAGGCAATTAGGGTTAGAGCACTCTACAATTATGGGGTTGCAGCAGTACCAAGACCATCTGATATACATGCTATAGTGCCAGCAGCAAAGTTTGAACTATCTGAGTTGGAGGATAGTAGTGAGAATAGGAGGAGGGTGCTGGAGCAGATAATGGATGAGAGCCTGAAACAGACATCCTTGGAGTATGTGATGGATCTTACACAGGAGCAGTTGGCAAGCATAAGGGAGGAGTTCAAGGGTAGATCTATCACTGTTGCACAGGCAACCCTATGGGGTGATGGTAATAGTAGAAGAGATGGAGGAGTTCATAACCATGGTGATGAGGTGTATAGCATGCAACTAGCAAAGTTCAGGGTATTGCCAACACTAATAGATAGCGTTATGCTCAAGGTGGAGAGGGAGCATGTGGAGTTCATGGAGTACCTTAGGAGGCATGGGATAGATACAAGACTGCTAGAGATAGGTGAGGGGGGTAGTAATAGTAGTAGCATTAGTGATAGCGTTGGGGAGGTTAAGGCATCTATATTCGAACTTGTTCTGGAAGGTTTGAGGCATATGAGGCCTCCAGTTCTAGATAGGAGGGAGAAGGGGGTTTATGTGGCAACCTAACGATGCTAAGGCTTATGAGTACTATGAGAGTAAGGGCAGTAGTAGTAGCAATAGCAGTAGCAATAGTAGCAGTAGCAGCAGTAATAGTGATGCTCAAGGCATACCTAGAGAGTTGTTGAATAGGATGCTACTTGCCATAGGGAAGGAGGTACTCAAGAATAGTGATGGTACAACCATGGATGAGTTGGAGAAGATGGTGGAGAAGATGATCTTTGAGGAGATGGCTAAGATGGGTAGTGTTAGTAGTAGCCTTGATTGTAAGGGTAGGGATGATTATGTGAAGAGTATAGGCAGTAGATCCATGCTGGCATACCTTGAGGAAGAAGGTTACATAAAGAGAGGAAGGAGGAGGATGCTTACAGGTAAGGGGTTCATGAGTATAGGGATGCTCATGCTCAAGGATGTGCTAAAGGCATTCAAGAGCAACACTCTAGGCATGCATGAGACTAGCAAGAGTGGCCATGGTACAACTATACTTGAGAGTAGTAAGAGGTATGAACAGGGTGATGATCTCAAGGATCTCAATGTGCCTAAGAGCATGCTTAATGCTGTTGAGAGGATAATGAGGGAGAAGGGGAGTGTTGAACTACCAATAGAGTTCAAGGTGGAGGATCTGGAGCAGTATGAGTTGCTCAACGAGGTTAAGATGGCAGTGGTATACTGCATAGACCTAAGTTCTACAATGCGCTACTCCTCTCTCAACGATGAGGTTAGTAGGATAGAGGCTGCAAAGAAGGCGCTCTGGTGCCTCTACATACTTAACAGGAAGTTCTTCCCATCAGATAGCATACACCTACTAGGCTTTGGTGCACTAGCAACCAAGATAATGCCCCAAGACATACCATACCTAAGGACATTCGAGCCAGGGCATGACTTTCTGCACTATACAAACTATCAAGCAGCATTCAGGCTTGCAGTGAAGATACTCAACAAAGAGGATGCTACAAGCAAGAGGGTAGTGCTTATAACAGATGGTCAGCCAAGTGCATGCTTCGTTGATAGCGAGGCTGAGAAGGAGAAGATACTCAATGCTAGACCGTACTCACACTTCTACAAGCCAGATAAGGTTATGCTTGATGCGTTAAGGGATGAGCACGGGATAAGGGTAGATACTGCAAGTGGTTCACTGGTATATCTCTGCTATAGGTATAGACAGGTTGATCCATACATCGCTGCAAAGACTATACTTGAGGCAAAGAAGTGCAAGAGGCTTGGCATAGATGTTGATACACTTATGGTGAGTGAGGAGGATGTACTTCTCAAGTTCGTTAATGATATGGAGAGGCTTGTTAAGGGTAGATCGTACTACATAAGCCCATCAGATCTTGGTAGAGTGCTTATAACAGATTACATACATAATAAGAGGCAGGTTGTTAGGGCATCTAGCAGATAGTAGTAATAATTATAGTAATAGTAATAGTAAAATCTCTTCTAGCCTTTATTACAATCAATCATCTGCTCTCTATCATGGCTGTACAAGGCTAAGGTCTATGTTAGGGTTCATCCTCTTAACCTTCTCCCAATCAGCAAGGAATGTACTCAAGCCCTTATCCGTTAATGGATGCTTTATCATCTTCTCAAGCACATCTGGTGGCATTGTTATAACATCTGCCCCAATCTTTGCTGCCTCTACAACATGCACTGGATGCCTTACGCTAGCAACAAGAACCTTAGTACTGAAGTTGTAGTTCCTGAATATCTGCACTGTATCCCTTATAACCTGCATCCCATCATGCCCAGCATCATCAAGCCTCCCTATGAATGGGCTAACATAAGTTGCTCCAGCCTTCGCTGCAAGTATTGCTTGGTTTGGGGAGAATACTAGCGTGCAGTTTGTCTTTATCCCTTCGCTTGATAGCCTCTTTATTGCCTTTAGACCATCTGGGATCATGGGTATCTTTATAACAGCATTGGTACCAAACCTTGCCAATCTGTGAGCCTCTTCAAGCATCCCATCAAGATCAGTGCTTACAACCTCAAGGCTAACTGGACCCTTGACTATCCTGATTATCTCCTTCATTATCTCTATTGGGTCGCTATTCTCCTTTGCTAGAAGTGTAGGGTTAGTTGTTACACCATCCAGTATGCCCATATCGTTGTACTTCCTTATTGCATCAAGGTTTGCAGTATCAAGGAATATCTGAACCATGCATATGGATTGATTTAAAAGATATTTATTTATTATTTCTAATAATATTGATAGAATACGTATCCTTTGGAGTAATTGGAGTATATAGGCATATCATCCTATAGCCCGTCCTAAGCCAATGCTACCTTTCTCATCTGTTATATGCAGATAGGTTGAGATGATCTCATCAGCATCAGGAGATAACCTCTTGGCAACCACTGTAGAGTATCTTATGCTTTGCTATCTATAGATCTGTTATTAGAACCAGACCTTCCTTCTTTGAACTATTGATATTTATAATCATCATCTACTATCTATTCTTTACTTTGCTTTGCTTTACTTTACTCTAACAGCCTCTCTAGCAGCACTTGCTATATCCTTTGCCTTAAGACCATACTTTGCCAGCAGTTCTTCATGCTCCCCAGACTCACCAAACGTATCTTTAACGCCTACCCTCCTCATCATGCATGGTGCATGCTCACATACAACCTCTGCAACTGCAGAGCCCAAGCCCCCAATGATGTTATGCTCCTCTGCAGTTACTATTGCACCAGTATCCCTTGCTGCCTTCGCTATAGCATCAGAGTCTATTGGCTTTATGGAGTACATGTCTATAACTCTGCATGATATGCCCTCCTCAGCAAGGATATCTGCAGCATCCAGCGCCTCAGCAACCATCAAGCCACATGCAATTATTGCTACATCACTACCATCCCTAAGGATGTTACTTGAACCTATGGCAAACCTAGCATCATCCTCATAAACAACTGGGACCTTTGGTCTTGCTAACCTCATATAGCATGGACCGCTACTCTCTGCCATTACGAATACAAGCCTCCTAGTTGAGTACTCATCAGCAGGAGCAAGAACCTTCATATTTGGTATTACACGCATAGTTGCTATATCCTCAACCTGTTGATGAGATGCGCCATCTGGTCCAACACTCAAGCCAGCATGTGATGCAACTATCTTAACGTTAAGGTTTGGGTAGGCTATTGCATTCCTTATCTGATCAACACACTTGCCAGGGATGAATGCGGCATAAGTGCTTACAAACGCTATCTTTCCTGCAAGTGCTAGACCTGCTGCTATAGATACAGCGTTTGATTCAGCAATGCCTATGTTGAAGAATCGCTCAGGGAACTTGTAGCCAAATAGCGAGGTCTTGAGTGACTGCGTTGTATCTGCGCCAACTACAACAACATCCTTCCTCATGCTACCAAGTTCTGCTAGTTCCTCTCCATAACCTGTACGCATATCGCCCATCTTCTTACTTGCCTTGCTCATCTAGATCGCCTCATCACTCATCTTCCTTACTTCCTTACTTCTTCCTTCTTCTTCCTTCTTCTTTTTTCCTTTGTCAATACTTGCACTTGTATCTATTGCTAACATTGCCCTCTCCCTTATACTTCTTATTGCTGAGGCTATATCGCTATTGCTATACACACCATTACCAGCAACTATTATCCTTGCACCTGCACTAGCAACATCATAAACATTGCTTGCATCTATACCTCCATCAGCCTCTATGAGTGATGATGCACCATGATCTCTTAGTATTTGACTAAGCCTACTCATCTTCTCAAGTGTAGATGGTATGAACCTCTGCCCAGGGAACCCAGGGTATACGGACATGACATTAACAACATCTACATCATGTATGCTATCAATAGCCCATGGTGGTAGATCTGTATTAGGGTTTAGCGCTATACCTACTCCAACCCTGTTGCTCTTAAGGATGGTGTATATCTCTCTGAATATGTTTGCATTACATACCTCAACATGTACAGTAACTATATCACAACCAGCCTTTATGAACCTCTCAAGGTACTTGAGGGGCTCAGAGATCATGAGGTGGGTATCGAATGGCAAGGATGTGCATCGCCTTAATGCTCTTATCGTATCAGGACCAAACGTTATGTTGGGAGCAAAGTGACCATCTATAACATCAAGATGGAGCATGTCTGCACCAGCCTCCTCGGTGCTTGATGCTACAGAGCATAGGTTTGCAAGGTCAGCAGCAAGTATAGATGGTGCAACTACTATAGTGTTCTTTCTAGCATCTATTTTATTACTAGCAGCAGTATTCATAGCAATCCCATCTCCTCCAGTATCTTGCTAACCTGCTCCTTCTTTGGTGCTTGACCATGCCACTGTGGTGACCACTCCATGAACGATACACCCTTGCCCTTTGTTGTGTGCGCTATTATAACAGTAGGCCTATTAAGGGTCTCTTCAGCCTTGTTGTATGCATCTATTATCTGCTCAAAGTCATAACCATCTATCTGGATAACGTTCCAGTTGAATGCACCCCATTTTGCTGCCAAAGGTTCTAAAGGCATTATATTCTCTGTGAGCCCATCCTGCTGTATCCCATTCCTATCAACTATTGCTGTAAGGTTATCTAGCCTGTACTTAACGGCAGCCATTGCAGCCTCCCACACCTGCCCCTCC
>BEHG01000027.1 GCA_002898655.1 archaeon HR04 | reverse complement strand
GCCTTCTCCCTTGCCTCCCTTACCAGATTGAGTAGATCTGAATCCAATGCTATCTTGCTAGATCCGATGCTATTAAAATAGTTTCCCCTTGCACTATGCTTGACTTATATGCTGAAAAATTCCCTATGCTATAGAACAATAATTATATTTATTAAGGAGTGTTATATAGATCTATGATAGATTGAACAGGCTTGATGAGTTGGATCTGAAGATACTCTACGAACTGGTTAACGATGCCTCCATATCAGTGCCACAGATGAGTAAGAAGATAGGCGCAAACACATCTGTGATATACAGCAGGATAAAGAGGCTGCTCAAGCTTGGGGTTATAAAGAAGTATACGGTCATAATGGATGAGAGTAAGTTAGGGGTTAACATAAATGCTATAGTTGGGATAAACAGGGATCCAAAGGCAAAGCAGCATGTGTATGAGGAGATAAAGAAGATACCTCAGGTAACTAACATCTCAGAGGTCTCTGGAAGATTTGATATGCTTGTGAGCATAGGTGTAAAGAACCTAGAGGAGTTGCACAACGTTGTTATAAATAGGATAGGGAAGATAGATGGTATACTTAACACAGAGACGTTTGTTGAACTACACAAGAGCGAGAATAAGGCTGTGTATGTAAAGTCACTGCTTGAACAGCAGAAGCAGAAGGTAGTACTTGAATAGGTAAAATAATAACACATTATAATTTTTAGTTGGTTACCTCTCTAATTAATATTATGTCTACAAAATAGTTGCAATAAATAAAAATAATGGTACTGTGCTCTATTCCAGATATGCTCTTAACATCCAAGCCATCTTCTCATGCCTCTGCATTATTCCTATCAGGAAGTCATTTGTACCCATGTCATGGTAATCATCTGCAACAGTATCAGCATCCTTCCTGATGGTACGTATGATATGCTCATGGTCACTCAGCAGGTTGCTTAGCATGCTCCTTGCATCTGGATACTTGCCTGGCTCCTCCTTTATCCTTGCCATGGATAGGAACTCTGCAAGCGTTCCAGTTGCATACCCTCCCAACTGCCTTATCCTCTCTGCAACCTCATCTATGATCTCATCCAACTCTTCATACTGCTTGCCGAAGAACTCATGCAACTCATTGAAGTTTGTGCCAGTAACATTCCAATGGTAGTTCTTGGTCTTAGTGTAGAGTGTATACTCATCAGCAAGTAACACTGTAAGTATCTTTATTGTACCCTCAAGATTCTCCTTGCTTAGTCCTATATCTATTTTAGGCGTGGTGGTTACTGTAACCTCCATATAGAATGTGAGTATACATGATATTTAAGATTTACCTACTACTACTATAACTATAATCGTATTGCCTATGCCTCTATCTTTACCTTACCCTCATCTATTGCCTTCAACACTTCCTTTGGCTTCTTCCCATCAACAGTAACACCTAGGCTAATACATGTCCCTATAACCTCCTTAACTGCTGACCTTAGACTCCTAGCATAGCTTGAGTTTATCTTTAGCCTTGCTATCTTGAGTACCTTATCCATTGTTATATCCCCAACATACTCCTGCCCAGCCTTGCCAGAGCCTTTGCTTATCCCTGCCTCCTTCATGATAAGCATCGCAGTAGGGGGTATACCAACATCTATAGTGAACTCTTTACTCTCAACATCAACCTCAACCTTAACTGGTACCTTCATTCCAGCATACTCCCTAGTCTTCTCGTTTATTGCATTAACAACAGCAAGTACATTAACGCCTAAAGGTCCTAGGGATGGGCCTAGGGGTGGTCCAGCATTAGCCTCTCCTCCAGTAACAAGGAGTGATATGGTCTTCTTCTCTCCCATGCCATTATGCTCTTCAAATGATATTATTATTCTTAACCATTCATTCTATATGCATCAACCTTCTCCCAAAGAGGAGTGCAGACGCAGTAGCAGTTACCATCACTATCATCGCTGTAGGGAACTCTGGTACAACATTTATGGTGAACTCTGCATCCTCATCTGTGTTGTTCACATCCCTTATCATAATGGTTAATGGACCCTTGTGCTCCTCCTTGAATATGAACTCATGCACATACCCTGCATGCTCTGCATACTCCTCGAATATGATACTTCCATCCTTCTTCATTATAACAAATGTGTGTGGCACTACATCCCTCAACTCCCCTGTAACGCTGTCCATGAACTCATGGGAGAACCTTACAGGCAGGTTTGGCTCTATAACTGCTGGCTCTACAATCAACTCTACATGCAAACCTGCTACAGTGCTAGCAGCATGTAACTTGCTAGCATCATGCATCCTACCCTTATCATGAGCCCCATCCTCCATACCCTCAGCATAACCCATACCCAAGAATGGTGAGAGTAACAGTATCATAATACCAACAGTATTCATGATGATGGTGGTTAGATTGATCCTTACCATAGAGACGGTTAGCAATTTACTATATATAATATTAGTGTTATTATTATCATCGATAATCCTTAATCTCATTCAACCTTCTGCTGCTGTGATGCCTTCTGTAGCAACTTGAGGTAGTTTGTATCTATGGTTACTGGTAGTTGGTATTGAGCATCGAGTAGCACAACCCTTGCTTCTTGCTTATCGTAATCGACCCTTGTTATCCTTGCCTTCATGCCCTTGAATGGTCCTCCTATTATCTCAACAACATCATCTACTGCAAGCTCACTTACTGCTGGCTTCTTTATGAGCATCCCTTCGATATCCTTGAAGTCCATCTCACCCTTCAACTGCCCCCTAACATGCTTGAGCCCAGATAATGCCTCTATCAAAGCATTCCCATCCATAGCCTCTATGATTATGTAGCCCTTCATGTTATCTAGCACGAGTACGGATAGTATACCTATGTTCTTTATTGCTATTCTATTCTCTATAAGCCTTGCAACTGTATGCTCCTGCCCTCCAGTAGTCCTTATTATGAAGAATTTAGACTCTGACAACCCAACTAGCCTCCGAATGTTAGTGTTATGTACGTTGCTATCAACTGTATTATGAATGCCAGTACCCCTACAACCCCTAGCCCTAGGAGGAGCATCCTCAAGTGTATATTGTACTCCTCCCTGTCTGGCTTCTTGGTTAGCTTGAGCGTATTGTACATCTCCCTCAACCTGTTCTCTATCCTTGCTAGCATGTCTATTCTATAAATAAGACATAATATAATATTTCTTTCCATGTACCCATTGCTGATAGCCTCAAGGGATGATATCTGTGCAATGAATATGGCATCATACCTAATCTCTCAATGCAGTATGGTGTATAATGATGGGGATGATAGCAACAGGAAGATCTACTCATGCCCATACTTTGCTCTTATGCTAATAGATGGTAGCGCACTAGAGGCAGAGTGGATAGACAAATGGCTTAGTAGTAAGAAGCATGATACCAATACAACTATGGTTATTGATGATGCTGATTGCTACATCTTCCTATCAAGGCATAGGTCAAATAGCAATAAGCCTACCCTAACATGCCATAGTACTGGGAACTTCTCAGATGCTGTTATGGGAGGTAATGCTAGAGAGTTGGCATACACGTATCCAAGCCTTCAGAAGTGCTACATGCTAAACCTCTACTCAAATAGGGGCAAGGTTCCAAACTACGATATAGTTATAGAGGCTACACATCATGGTCCAACATCCCTATCAAAGCCTGTACTCTTCATAGAGATAGGCTCTAGCGAGAAGGAGTGGAGTGATATGGATGCTATTAGTGTTACATGTGAGTCTCTGCTATCCAGCATAGTAAACTTCAAGGAGTATGATAGAAAGGTTGGGATAGCACTTGGAGGAACACATTATCCTGAGAAGTTCACGAACCTGCTTATAGACTCTGATATGGCATTGGCAAGTGTTGCATCAAAGCATAACCTTAAGCATGTTGATGAATATATGATGAGGCAGATGATAGCAAAGAGCATAGAGCCTGTAAGGTACATAATACTTGACTGGAAGGGTCTAGGGAGTGAGAAGGATAGGATAGTTAACCTTGCAAGTAGTGTTGAGGGGATGGAGGTGATCAGGGTATAATGAAGATGAGTATGGATGAGGAGATGAGTATTATGGTATACAGATTGGTTAGCATGGTACCTAAAGGTAGAGTCTGTACATACTCAGATTTAGCAAGAGCGTTAGGGAAGCCAAAAGCATACAGGCTTGTTGGGAGGATATTGAATAAGAACCCTAATCCAGTAGTTGTACCATGCCATAGGGTTGTAAGATCAGATGGTAGAGTAGGAGGATACATGCATGGTTATGAGGCTAAGAGGATGCTGCTTGAGGGTGAAGGTATAAGGATAGATGGTAAAGGGCTGATAGTTGACTTTGATTCTGTAAGGTTCAGGTTAGATAAAATAAATAAATGAGTGATGAGGCTAAATCAGCCCATGAGCACAACCCTTATATCATCCAGTTTAGCCTTTACAGCATCCTCATAGTAACTATCAACTACAAGTATGGTTGCTCCTACACCAGAGCCATCCTTAAGACCTACACCACCAACAGTAACATTGTTACCGAATAGGAACTCCTTATCAAGATCATCAACTGTCAATGGCGATCCATCTGCCTTCTTTATAGTTGGGTCTATGACAAACCTTATAGTATCTGCAGGGGCAAGTATATTACCATCGTTATCGTACTGCCCCTTGAGAGATGCACCAAGTCTAGCAGTGTCTCTAAGCTTCATCCCTACAATACTCTCTATTGCATTCATTGCAGATCCAGCATCCATCTTTGTATATGGGAGTATGAAGACTGTAAGCCTCCCACTCTGTACAGGTTCAGGTCCAGTGTAGGTTAGATTTGCGCCATACGAACTATCTCTTTGAATCTTCTCCATAAGCCTCTCATCTACACTAAGATAATCGTTGAAGGCCTTTATCCCTACTATTCCTGCTATTGCTATAACAACTATTATTCCAGTTATAATGTAGTAATAGCGCCTCATCATATCTCACCCCTCATACTATAAGGTTAAGTACAGCATAAGCATATAGTAGTTGGAGTAACCTGACTATTCTTACCTTCATTAAATGATGATACAACCTTCTGATATATATATAGGTTAAAAATCACTCAACAATAGCCAACCAATCAACTAACCAATCAGCCAACAACTTGTTATTGTTGCCTCCTCCTCTTCTCCTCATCAACAAGCATCCTTAGATGTGCTAAAGACCTTACCTGTCCTCCCTTTATCCTCCTATACAGAGACCAGAACACCTTATTGCTTATCTCCTTCCTATCCTTCAAGACCTTCAGATACCTCCTGTATGCCCTAACCTTCGTTACCCATAACTCCTTCTTACTCAGCATGTTTTATAACATTAAAATAACAATACTTATAATGATTAACAAATAAAAAAATAAATAATGTATGCTAGCTATTACAATTCCCATATTTTGCACTGGTTCTATAGGTTGGGTTTGTACCTCCAGGATTGCTTATTGCATCCCACCAACAGTAATTACCGTTCTCCTCTGAGGGAGCTTTATTAACTGTAGTAGGCCTATATTCAGGAGTGGCTGATGTATTTATTGTATAGACATGGGTGATAAATGTTCCTGTCTGGAAATTGACTCTAAGAGAGCAACAATAGCCTACAGTAGCAGCTATTGGAAAATATGTATCGCCCCATATAGTCCCTAAATCAAAGTGACCACCTTGACTCACAAGCTGCCTCTGAGTTGTATAACTGAAGATCTTGGTATAAGTACCACAGGTACCACTTTGACATATTCTATACTTCTGATCAACGTATACTTTACCAGTTGAAGTATTTACCTGTGCATATGCGTTAAGGTCTATTCTTGGCTTATTAGTAGCAGAAGGCATCGTTACAGTTCTTTCAGTTCCTTCTTTGAGTAAATTACACTCACCAGTAGGTAGCTGCGACCAATCTTCACCAGGTAAATCCAGAGCATCGCATCCTCCTATGCCTGGCATGGTATAAAGTTCAAAATGTCCAGTCAACACAATCTTTGATGGTACTGCACAACTGAGTGATGAACCATCTTGCAATGTACAATTGTATGTAGAATATGTTACATCGCTTGGTGCTTTAGCAAGTACTATCGATTGAGACCATAGAAACTCTTGACCTATCACTTGAGGGCGTAAGAATGCATTATTCTGAGTACCAAAACCATATGTTGCACCAACGCCCTGAAATCTAACTCCTTTGACTTCATCCTGAACTGTTGCTTTAGTAAACGTACCAGTCGTATTCTTGACCTGAATGCCCTGCGTTCTATATTATACGCTGCATGTATAGGTGTTGTCATCATACTTACCAATACAATTACCAATACAGTTGGTAGACTTTTGCTAGTCTTCAATGTAATCTACCTCCTCTCTTGATCATATATAAGGGGATGCCTATGCCAGTAATCAATATACTTATGATGGGTATAGTGTATATGTCTAAGACACTCAAAGATGTTGTAGATGTACCAACAGTTATTACTACAGGTTTACTGACTGTTCCTGCCAGTGTAAAGCCCACTATCGTATACTCTCCTGGTTCAAGTAAGTGACTAGCCCTATAAACACGAACTTCATCAGGTGATATCTCCTCCCGTGTATCAAACTGGTCATAGTATTTGTTTATGCGGAATTCATCAGTTAGATGCCTAGAGCGTGTAAATGTTTCGCCATTTCTATCTATATAGGTAATTCTGGCATCAGGTCCATTAGGTGGTATCTCCACATAAGCTATGCCCTCAACATAACCAAACATGCATGTTGATGTATAAGGATTTGGCCACCTTACATTAATTAACTTGTCCTTCAGTGATAGAAGATCCTCATAAGTAGCAATATTTGGATACGAACCTCTAAGAAATGCAAAATCAAAGTAACCTATTCCACACGGGCTAACTATACTAGCATATTCCTTCTTAAATGTATTGATAGTTAATACTTGCCCAGTAGTATTAATTACTGAGAGTTTGAGTTCTATCATATCACCTTGAGCAAAGAACTTACCGTTTGTGCTAACTATTATCTGTTCTGTTGCTGATGGTACTACATTACCACTACTGTTATGAATACTGCTGATAAGAATAGTCATGCTAGTTATGCATAATATCAACAGTGATAGCCTTCTTCTTACCTTCATTAAATAATGATACAACCTTCTGATATATATAGGTCAAAATCACACAACAATAGCCAACCAATCAACTAACCAATCAGCCAACAACTTGTTATTGTTGCCTCCTCCTCTTCTCCTCATCAACAAGCATCCTTAGATGTGCTAAAGACCTTACCTGTCCTCCCTTTATCCTCCTATACAGAGACCAGAACACCTTATTGCTTATCTCCTTCCTATCCTTCAAGACCTTCAGATACCTCCTGTATGCCCTAACCTTCGTTACCCACAACTCCTTCTTGCCCTGCCTTGCACTCTTCTTCCCTTCCTTAGAGCCTTTGCCTTTACCCCTCTTCTTCCCTTTAGCATGCTTTATCCTTGCCCTTCCCCTGGATGTGCCTTTTATACTCTTGATCAGTATGGTCCTTGCAGTCAATAGACTCCTCATATCTGCCCTAGTTATAGCATCCTCAACATCCTCAAGGTAGTTTGGGTCGAACTTTACCCTGTTTGCTCCTACTCCCAGTGCTCTAGCAGCAAGTTTACGCTTGTTCTTAAGGTTCATAGCAACAATAACACCCCACAATCATGGGTTTAGAACCTTTATACCCAACTCCTTAGCCTTGCTTACGATCACTGCTCTCTTCCTTGCTCCTACAGTAGATGCTATCCTTGCTGCATCCCTTGAAGCATCTAACCTACTCAACTCCTCAACGTTGTGAACCAACACATCCCTATAGCCAGATGGATGAAGGTACCTTGCCACTCTAGGCCCTCTATAGCCTACCTTCACTATCTTTGGCCAGCCTTTAACCTGTAAGCGCATCTTGCTATCTATACCCTTGGGCTTCCTCCAGTTCTCCTTGACACGCTTGTACCTCCAACTCTCCTGCCTAACGAACTCTGGCTTCCTTGCCTTCACTGCTCTCCTGAGTTCAAGCAACTCCTTGTTTATCATGGCAAGATCTCTTACTTTGCCCTCCAGTTAAATATATTTCTATTCTGTAAGTAAAGGAGAGGCTCTACAAATAGTTAAATAACCCATCATAATGCCCATCCCTATGGACTTTAATGAGTTGGAACTGAGCATAAACGGTTATTCTATAAGCCCAAGCAAGGTGTACAGGAACCCTTCTGTCGATGATCTTGTAAGGCTTGCTCTTGAGAGGAGAGAGGGTGCACTAGCATCAAACGGTGCACTAACAGTCTACACTGGTAAGTACACTGGAAGGTCGCCTGATGACAAGTTCATAGTCAGGGATGAGTATACAGATGATGCTATAGATTGGGGTAGCGTTAACCATCCATTCGAGCCAGATGCATTCGATGCACTCTGCAAGAGGGTTGTAGAGTACCTTAACGGCAAGGAACTCTTTGTGTTTGATGGTTATGCTGGGGCAGATGAGAAGGCAAGGCTCAACCTAAGGGTTGTAACAGATACAGCATGGCAGAGCCTATTTGCAAGGAACCTATTCATAAGGCCTAAGGATAGTGAGTTGGATGACTTTAAGCCAACATTCACAGTAACATCAATAACAGGGTTCTCTGCTGATCCTGCAAGGGATAAGGTTAGGAGCGAGGTCTTCATAATCCTGAACCTTACAAAGAGGATAACCCTTATAGGAGGAACCTCCTATGCTGGGGAGATAAAGAAGGCTGTATTCTCTGCAATGAACTACTACCTTCCAGAGAAGGGTATAATGCCAATGCACTGTGCAGCAAACATGGGTAGAGATGGAGATGTGGCATTGTTCTTTGGGCTCTCTGGCACAGGGAAGACAAGCCTATCTGCAGATACTAGCAGGATGCTCATAGGGGATGATGAGCATGGATGGTCTGATGATGGTGTATTCAACTTTGAGGGAGGATGCTATGCAAAATGCATAAACCTTAGCAGAGAGAAGGAGCCACAGATATGGGAGGCTATAAGGTATGGAGCAATAATGGAGAATGTTGTCCTTGATGAGAGTGGTAATCCAGACTACAACGATGCAAGCATAACAGAGAATACTAGAGTAGCATACCCTCTAGAGTACATACCAAACTCAATAATACCAAGCAAGGGGCCTCATCCAAAGGTTATAATCTTCCTTACAGCAGATGCGTTTGGAGTGCTACCTCCTATAGCAAGGCTCAGCAAGGAGGGTGCTATGTACCACTTCCTATCAGGCTACACGAGCAAGTTGGCAGGCACTGAGAGGGGTATAACAAAGCCGAAGGAGACGTTCTCAGTATGCTTTGCTGCTCCATTCATGCCTAGACCTGCAATGGTATATGCTAAGATGCTTGGAGAGAGGATAGAGAAGTATGGCACCAGAACATACCTAATAAACACTGGATGGATAGGAGGACCATATGGAGTTGGTGAGAGGATAAAGATAGAGTATAGTAGGGCAATGGTGAAGGCTGCTATAAGCGGGGAGATAGAGAAGGCAAGGTTTGTTAATGATGGGATATTCAACCTTGATATACCAACATCATGTCCAGGAGTACCAGATAACATACTCATCCCTAGGGAGAGTTGGCAGGAGAAGGATGCGTATGATATTGCAGCAAAGAGACTTGCAAGGCTATTCGTTGAGAACTTCAAGAAGTTCAAGGATGTACCTAAGGAGGTAGTTGAGGCTGGGCCTAGAGTATACGATATATAATCCTATTAACAGCTTCCTGATCAGTTAACTTAACCAATCATTAATTATAATGATAGCATTAATCTGCCTTTCATTTAATTGCCAGCACTACTACTATCAACCTTACCATCACTACCATCATCATAATCTTTACCATTCCTATTGTACCTCTTCCCACCCCTCATCCCATCCATCCCAACATCATCAACACCTTCTTCTTCACCATCATCTACCATATTCTCCATTGAGCCTACATCCCCTCCTACACCATCATCAATTCTTGTATCTGTTGATGTGCTTCCCAACTCATATGCAATATCCTTGTGCAGATCTTGCCCCTCTTTTGCATGCACAGTAGGATCTTCAGTATCAGAGGAACCATACTTCGTCGTATCATCACTAATTGTATAACTGCCATCTGTAGCATCATCATGACCATGCCTCCTGCCTAGTACCAATGCTATAACCACAACAATGCCTACAAACCCCATGAGTATGAAGATCTCTCTTATGGGCAGTGACTGTGACTCAACAAGTACCACACCATTGCCTACACTGTTAACCTCTACAGTTGATAATGCCTTTAGTATACCGCTATCTGTGATAACTGATGCATCTATCCAGTACTCACCCCTGTTGATCACTGGAATCCCTGTTGATCTACTATCAGGTGTGAGTGTTACCATCCTACTCTTCATACTTACTGGATCTGTAACCTTGATCCTGGCAGACTTCCAGCCTTCTTCTCTACCATCCAGTGAGAGGAGAAGCATACCATCTGAGTTTTTAGCCTTGATTGATACAGGGTTTATGTAGATGCTCATAGGTATTGAGAGTATAGTTGGACCATTGCTACTTCTTACAATTAACCTGCCCTCATACTTGCTCCCATAATCACCTGCTTTAAGTGTACTAACAGTAACATGTATTACTGCACTCCTATCACTTATGATCTGAACCCCAGCATCCACACCTATTCCATTATCATCAACCTTGCCTTGCCATTGCACCAGTATGCTATTGCTACCATTGCTACTACTATCAAATCTATACGGCTCAAGTGCCCTCAACGTTACGCTCTTGCTCACCTTAACATCCTCCCCAGGGTTTAGATAGAACATTAGAGTATGTGGCAAAGCAACGAACTCTGCACTCAATGCCTTATCCACTGCAAGCCTACCAGAACCAGCAGAATCTAATGGATATGGCTCATCATATATATCTGTTATAGGCTCTGCAGTTGTTATAAGCAGGGATGCTACCTCCTCAGGTCTCAGATCTGGATGCTTCTGGAGGAGGAGTGCTGCTGCTCCACTCACATGGGGTGCAGCAAAACTTGTGCCAGTATTCATTGCATATGAACCATTAAGGCTTGTGGAGTTTATCCCAGCACCAGGAGCAACAAGATCTGGCTTGATGTAGAATGGTGATGCTGGACCCTTTGAGCTGAATGAAGCAACCATATCTGGCTTTGAGAATATCCTCAACTCTACGCTAGATACTACTCCCTTCTCCAACATCTCTTTGATCCTTAGACCATCCTCCCTAGATAGGGATACAACTGGTATACTTGGCCTGTAGTCTGAGGAGTTGTTCTCATGTATAAGCGTACCATAGAATAATCCAGGCTCGTTGTTATACACTATAAGTGCTATAGCACCTTTGCTTGAAACATTCCTCTCCTTGTCAGAGAAGTATACAACCTCCCTCCTCTCAACCCCATTCACCATCTGCACAGGACCTCCCCTCTCTGCAAGCACTATCTTACCCTTAAGGTCTAGACCATCAACATCCCTTGCTGTAGCAAAGTTCGTATACACCAATTCTCCCCTTATTATACTCTCATCACCATCTATTGTAGAGCCAAGCATGGGTATTGCCTCAAACTTTACATCGTTTACCTTGAGTGTAGCGATCATACTCGATGGGGTGCTTAACGTTGCACCAACAGTTATAGCATCCTTTGCTGTTGCTGGACTCCCCATACCATTCTGCCCACTGTTCCCTGCTGCTGCAACAACCACTACACCCTTCCTTACAAGGTTGTTCACAGCATTATCTATATCCTCATTAACCCTATCCATACCTATGCTTATATTCACTATATCTGCACCATCCCTTGCTGCCCTC
>BEHG01000026.1 GCA_002898655.1 archaeon HR04 | reverse complement strand
ACTATTATGGTGTATTTTAAACGCCAAAAGCAAAAGGTAGTTAGTTAATAGTAAGATATTAACTACAATAATCTATAGCTAGTAACCTCTGCTCTAACCGTAAATAAGATATGGATCGCCCCTTAAATAAGGAAATATACTGGGATCGTCAAAACAAAACTTTACATCAAAACTGTTTAAGAGTTCATCTGCAATATGTTTTGCGAAATAATAACCATATACATGTTTTCCAAGGTTTTTAACTATATTAACCGCAGGGACAAAATCCCTATCTCCTCCTACAAGAACCGCAATATCATATTGATCTTGATAAGCCATGGTAATCATATCTAAAACTAGCAGGGTATCAACACCTTTTTGCCTAGGCTCACCGTTTATCTTTACAATCCTTCCTAATCTAACGTCATAGTAAGGATGATGGTTCTTTATGCTGTTAAAGTATGTCTTTAGTTCGTTAAACTTCTTAATTGTTTCTATGAGGTGTTGTAGTTCATCTAACTTTTTATAGAGTTCTTGATTAATTATTTCTATGTCATATTGTGCATCATAATAAAATATCTTTACCAATTCACTTATCATTTCTATTCTACTACCATAGTACAAATCTTGTTTAAAGACGTTAGGCACAAGTTTAGTAAATAACTTTGCTAAAGTATTATAGTTTACTTTCTCTATCCCCATATTTTTGCATTTTTAACTAGGTATTGACCATCAATAAATGCCATAATCCTTTTCTTAATGGGTATACTAGATATATTCCCATCCATCGATTTTGAATTACATTTTATTCTCTTAATAAATATTTTCTTCTCGACTAGTGTGTTAGTTATTACAAGGAAGCAGTAGTTTGGGTTACATTATGCTGATATCAAGAGAGTAGCTAAAGTTGAGGTTAAACAGGCTAAGATTGAATTCCTACTAACGTTATTTGGCTTGTTAAGAAGAGGAGTATGTCTTCTATGGGCTAAGTAGTATACTGCTAGAATTATAGAGGAGGGAATAACATATTTGAATTCTTGTTATTTTACTAGCAAAGATATAACAAACAGAGTTACAGATACCAGAGATTATAAGTGTTTATTTAGTAACCCTAAGCGGACATATATGTACATATTTACAGGATCTGCATTTCCATTCTTTGGGCGGTTTTGGCTTTAAACCATTATCAATCTCTTTGAAAGACTGAAGTGTTTCTAATGCTCTTATTTGATTAACATTGTCTTCCCATGTATTTATCTTATCTTCCTTCATCATATATAACTGTACTCTCTTCTTAGCCCTTCTAAAGAAGTAGCCATATAAGTCTGCCTGAGTATCTGCTACTGGCTTTATGAAATGCATTAGAAATGTGTTCTTTGTGCTTTTGAACTCATAAACGAACCTATCAGTTATACCGTCTGGCACCCCTAATACAATATATCTGCCCCATTTAAAGTTCCACCTTATTGTTGGATACCGCTCAGCTTTTAGACTTTCTACAAGCATTCCTCTTAGCAGTAGGTCAGTCTTTGAGCTGGTATGTTCATCGTCAATAAATGCTATGGTATCTCCATCTCTATCGTTAATACGAGAACTCTCTACTTCCATTTTCTTCTCTTCCAGTAATCTTTCTATGTCATTAAATGTGATCTCCTTCCCTACTTCTAAGAGTTCTTTCTTGTTTTCTGGGATCCTGTTTATATACCCTAATTTAAGTGAGTACCTGATCCTATCAACCAAATAAGCCTCAAAGAATATTCTCTCCTCATCCTTACTCTTTAGTAATGACTTCATTGCACACCAATAATAGTTAGCAATATTTGATGTGCCTAGAAAGACAAGTTCGTCCTCTTCTATACCTTGCCTTCTCTTCTCTAATATTAAGAGCTCTTCTATAAGTTTATTAATATCCTGCCTAAAGAGTCTCTTAAATTCAGAGACTACGTACTCTATGTCCATTACTTTTTGTCTTTGTTGATCCTCTTTTTTCTCTTCCTTTTTGGTCATATTAATATAAATTATTAAAATATTAATAAGGTTTGCTTGTTCCAATTCACACATTACTTATAGTCACCTTAGTATCTTCACAGAATATATGCCTCTTCTATTGTTAAAGATCTCTGTTACATGTTTGAGATACATGTCTTATATCCCATTATGCTTTAATTACTCTATCTGCTATCTTTATACCAGCATCTAATACAGTATTATACAACAAAACAATTACAATAGATTACCATGTAGCCAAAGATGCTAAAGAGATTGAAGATAATAGCAATACACATACACTGGTTTATGATAGGTATATTCAAACTATATGAAGCAATTAGGTAGTTACTAACTAAACTATGCCATTAAGCCGGGTTAAAGGTAAGGTTTAGAGAGGAGGATAAAGATAAAAGTTTAAAATGTCAAGATCCTTATTTCTCCATTCATGGTTGATCAGCTTACTGAATTGATTACAAAGTTAAGAAGCGTACTTAACATTAGAGAAGCTAAGATATACTTTGATATTGCTAAACAAGATTTAGAAGCCTCTAAAACCTTATATTTTAAAGGGTATTATCCACAAGCCATATTCTGGCTTGAGCAATGCGTTGAAAACATATACAAGGCCTATGCTGTACTTTTTAAGGTAGTTAAGCCAAAGGACGTTGAACATAACGCATTTTTAATCGGGGTTAAAGATATCCTTGACGCATGGGAGTTTATGAGATCTCTTTTTCAGAAGGTTAAAAAGCAAAGGAACCAACCACCAAATATACAAGAACTTAAAAAAGCAATAGATGAATATATAGAATTTATGGATAGCAAAATAACCAAGAGTAAGTTCAGCGAGCTTATTAAAGTTAAAAAACAAAGGAATAAAGAGCAAAATCCATTAAACGAATTATTAGATGAATCATTGCGGTTTGCTTTCTCGCCAAACTTTAAAGATGATCTTAATAAATATCAAAATATACTAAACCAGTTAGAGAAAAATAAACTAGATTATGTAATAAGTAGGTATTATTGTTTAGACAACTTAATGAGGCTAAGTCAAATAAATAATGGACAAGAAAAAGAAATATTAAAAATTTTAAATACATGGGCTCTTTTTACAACGCATGTATTCTTCTTAACTCTTATTCTTGCACCCCATACTACGCCTACAAGGTATCCAACAAAGGGTTATGATCCTAGTCGCTACAGCGTTGGCATGCCATTAATAGATAACTATTGCGAATTAGTTAAGTTAGCAGAAAAGAGTTTAGAGTATTATGAGCAGTTAAATGTTCTGCATAACTAATTTAATGATAACCTTTGATATACTTCCTAACCATAACATGTTCACCATCAATAGAACCACTGCCCTTCTATGTATGGAGTATAACTGTACTGAGCATAGTAGTTTGTTAAAAAAAGATTTTACCAGATAGTTATGTAACAAAGCATGGATATATAAAAGATCATTATTTTTCAAAAAAATCTTCCAGATTACCGTATCTTATCCCTTTATCCTTTAAGAATTCAACCAAATCATCAAACATCTTCGATATGGGTCGGGCTCCATAACACTCATATTCTTTAAAGCACTCGTCGGGAACGTAAACTCTTATATTTAATTTAGACATGGAGTCAACAATATAACTAGATATATCGCACGTTATTGTTACAAACCAAATATTATCAGGTATTTTATGAATGCCCCTTAATATGTAAGCCTCCCCAACAACTTCTCTCCATCTCTCACGGACATTCCTTTTTATGCTAATTATAACTGCTTTAGTAGGATCATGTTGTAGTTGCTCTATATTTGGGACGACTATATCAAGAGACTCGCCATCGCGCCCTTTTGGATAACGGACATTCCTTTCACATGGGATATTAAGGAGCCTTAACAAGTATTGTAGAATCATTTCTACAGTTTCTCCTGCTCTTGCCATTCTCGATTGTGATAATGAAGATTCTAACTTGACTGGGTCATGAATTACGATATATCTATTTTTAACTTCTTTTTCATATTTGCGGTATTGTTCGTGGCATTTATTTTCTAGCAATTGAGAGGCTTGAGAAAGAGATATTTGGCCATTCTTTATTTTAGTTTCAAAATTATCCTTTTGAAGTTCTTTCAATACTTCATCGAAGATAACCTTTGCTTTAGGAATTTCATTAAGCCAAGGAGAATCTTTTTTCATATCACATCCACGTCATTACAACCTTTTATCTAGTTGTTAAAATTCCCATATTATAATATTCTCCTTATGCATGGTTTCTCCTTTAAGCATTGGAACATTTTCAGGTGCGTTGACCCAAGGAATAGTCTTGGTTGGTATATCCCTATGCTTTGTAGCAATATGTTTTAAGCCATATTTCTTTCCTAGCTCTATAAGGATCTCATCACATGGTATCTTAACTCTTCTTACTGTTCTATTCCCAACAACGAATGCTATATGGCTCTTATTTTGTTTCATGACTTTACTGATCTGTTCCATACATAGATCAACATCATAAAAGAATGCATATACTTCTTTAGCTCTAGATTCGTCTCTTTTCCTAATTTCATTAAGAATTAAATTAAGTGTAGGACTCTCCAAATCCTTTTCTTTGTTTATGACGCGACCACCTAAGCTTAAATCATCTATCTCTAAGACTTCTTTCTCATCAAACCCTAACCATAGTGCTGAATATCGACTGAATTGCCCATAGGCTACTGTAGTATGAGCATCGCCATAGGGGGGAGAAGTGATTAGAATGGTCGCACATCCTTCATGGATAACATTAGGATCTATAGATAAGAGTTGTCTAGTATCGCCTTTGTATATGTAAGTCGGGACAGCTTTGTCAACTACTTCAACGAATGATCTCATTTTGGCTATATTATTCTGAACAATCTCTTTGAAGATCTTGAATACATCAGGGTTGTAACGTTCTAATTCGTCTTTGCTATAACGATATAACTTATATTCACCATTCCTTATGTTACTACTCTTTCTTACTGTTAAAGAGAAACATACTCTAAAAAAGTCAAAAACGTCCTTGTTCTTAGTTTCTAAATCAAATATCCGTCTTCTAATAATTGAAAGAATCCGTATAACTTGGGGTTTGAACCAGAAATCAAGATTCTTAATCTTTGGAGATTCGACTATTATGCCACTCTCTATATCAGAATGGATTTGAGTTAATAGTTCTCTTGCATAACTTGATAGAACTCTTGTCTCAATCGGTGTAGTCTTTACCTTGGCTATTAAGATAGCAAGGGGATTAATATCAATGCCTATGGACTTAATACCCTTAAGTTTGCTTTCAACTAGTACTGTTCCTGAACCACAATAAGGATCTATACATATATCTTCTTTATCGTCTGTGGTGAACATATTGAGTAACTTACGGGCTACCTGAGGGATCATTCTAGCAGGATATGGGTGCAGACCATGTGTCATATATTGGGTATCAGCAGTAGCGAACGTCCAATCATCATCCTCTTCCTCTATGGTTTGCTCCATGTAGCGGGTTAGTTTTTGTTCTTCCATATTCTATAACTATTAAGAGCAGACAGGCTTTTAAATTTTTATGTTTAACTTTGCTTTGTCATATAACTACTTTATTGGTTATTATACATGATATCTTATCTATATCTGGATTGTCACAACTTTTATACCCATTATGTTAAGCAAGTTGCATAAGTTGGATAATAATACTTAGCAAAACATAAATAAAATAAATCAGTGGTTCAAGACGGCTGTAATAATACTTTTTTCGCTATAAAATTTACCAATGCATGTGTGTACATAATAGCTAACTCTGCATCTTCTTTATTAATTGATTTCCCATAGTGAGCTCCTGGGGCTAAAAAGCCAAAAAGTTTCTGTATTATTACCTCTATAATTTCGCCTGTCTTCTCATGTCCTACTATCTTTTCTCAATCTGGTACCACTTTTTCCCTTCTTTTTCTATTATTTCCTTTTGTAAACCTTTTTCTTTTAATATGGTTACAAAAGCCTCCAAAGCTTTTCGACACTCTGTAAGAACTTTACCATATTCGCCCATAGAATACATCTTCCAAGCATCATCGATCTTAGCAACAACACTAAATTCAGGATTTTCGATCTTAGGAACCTCTATTAAAGAAACTTCTTTGTATTTTAAGTTGGGCAAAATTTTTTCTACCCAATCACTCTTAGAAATCCTTATATCTAAATTAACTTGTCCAGGATATGTTATTGGCGGTTGCTGCTGTAGATGTGCTATAAAAAATATGTCCACCAATGCGTGTAGATCGCTTCCTTTTCTTATTTTTTCTATCTAAGTCTATAATAATCTAAATCGATATATAAACTTTTGGGATACTGTCCGGATAAGGAAGGTATTTAAGGCTTTGGTAGGCTTATCTTTGTCATGTATATTGTAATTCTAATCTCAAGCCTTTTGTTTTAAGCGTAATAAAAAGTAATGAAGACAAAGTCTAGCTGTCTTGATTACATCTTCCATTGTAGCTGTAGTAGGGTTTCTAAGGTTCTCAGCCTAGCGCTAGAGCCTATAGGTAAGTTTACTTTACTCTACTGTGCATGACCTTGCTAGGAAAGTCTGCTCAAAAGTTAGGGTTGCCTCAGAGGCTAAGCATAGGTAGGAGATACATAGCAGTTGACGAAACTAAGCTTGAGGGCATGGGTATACGTATGGTCTGCTGTAGACGTAGATTCGGGAGAGTTATTGGCACTTGAGGCTTCATATGATAGGAGCTGTCTAAATACCTAGATATTCCTCAAAAAGGCCTTGCTATGCAGCAACAAGCCTAAGGGTCATAGTTAGTAGTTAAGGGTCCATGGTATCCATAGGCTCTGCAGAGGCTTGGACTAGAATACGAGCATAAGAGGTTCTGTATGCGAAACAGGGTTGAACGCTTCTTCAGGCATCTTAAGGGGAGGGCATCTGTATTCCATAACAAGATTAGTGCAAGGAACCATATCCAGAGAATAACTAACCTCAAACTATTCCTAAACCTATTCACACTATACTACCAAACCCTCAGAGATCAAGGGGATGTCTAAGAATGCTTATCCGGACACTATCCGCATTATGAGCGAAAATCTTATATAACTTTTTTAATATATAAAGTTTAGATGGGAAGATCTCTAGATCCAGGATATTATTCAAATCTATTTAAAATATCCGTTACACCAACTGACATAGAAATTATGGTTGCTGAGAGAAATAGATTTTCGGATTTAAGACATCTGAGAACTGAAATAAAAGAATCCAACAAACATATTTTTGTTTATGCGCCTCCAGAACAAAGTGAACAGCTAACTGGAAAAGGATCCAATCTAAGAAAAGTAAGTAAGAATTTATATGGATTCGGGAGAGATTGTAGTTGGCTAGCTAAGAAAGAATTTAATCTAGAAAATATACATATCTGTGATGAACCACGACTTACGTGCTACATAATTCGTCAAGCAATCTGTGAAGAAGTAAAAAGGCTCGGTTATCAACCAGAAACTGGAAAAGGTAGAGATGTGTATTGGAGCGAACCTAGGCTAATTTGTGATAGTAAGATTAAGATATTTACGGGATATGATAGTAGAATAATTTTTCTACAAGATCCCATTGAAAAAGTGTTGAATTTTATATTCATTTTAGATGTTAAGTATAAAATTAAAGATTACGCTGACACTCCTCTTAATTATCGTAACATTTTAGAAAATTTTGGTAGTTCTACTTTAAAGGAAATTAGGCAGATTCAAAAAGATCTAATACCTACAGGAATTAACAAAGAGGTATCACGACAAAGATTATTAGAAGATATTTTGCCTTTTGTAGAAAGAATATCCACAATAACTTTCCCAGTCTCTAATAGTGAAAACATTAGCATTAAAATAGACACAAATCCTACCAGAATTCTAGAAGGGGTTGGATATGAACCTATATGGTAAATTCTTAAGTGCGCCAAAACTAAGATTTAGTTCAACCCATGTAGATACAAATCCAAGGAGAGGCCTTCGTTACTATGGACCATATGATTTAAACTTTTTAGAAATGGATAAGGTCAAGTGTATCGTTCTCTCTCCATCACTATCAGATGGGCAGACTTTGATCAAAGGGTTAATGGAAGGAGAAGGTCAATTTAAAGGATTTGAAGATTTATTTAAATTACCACTGGAATGTATCGGTACTACTATTTACAATTCAGAAAAAGATTTTAATTATGTTCTTAATGAGATTGTCTCCAAAAATCCTGACATAGTTTACGTAGTCTTAAATGATAGAAATCAAAATATATATAGTCAGATAAAGTTAGAACTCCTTGCAAACGGCATACCAAGTCAGATGATAACAATTAAAGAAATCAGAAAAACTCATGGTAGAGTTTATACGTTAGAAAATTTATCTCTTGCAACTTATGCTAAAATTGGTGGCACACCTTGGACGATCTCTACTAGCAACAAGAGTAGGCTTATTTTAGGAATAAGCCGAACAAAAGATTCTCAGGAGCAGTATCTTGTCGGATTTGTAGTTTCATTTACTAATGATGGTGATTTTTTGTTCATGAGATCAGAAACACCAGTTGTTGAATGGACTGAATATATTGAAAGATTAAGCAAACTAATAGAGGAAGCAATTATTGAGTATAAAAAGGGAATTGGAAATGAAAATAAGCGGGGTTCTATAGACTCAATAATAATACATCTTCATAAAAAACCTGGCAAAAATGAGATCAACGCTATTGAAGATGGATTGAAGTGTGCAGTACAAGACATCCCATACGCAATTGTTCATTTAAACGAATATTCTAACTTTAGACTCTTTGATTCGAGTCATTCTTCTTATATACCTTGTAAAGGACTATATGTCACTTTGAGTTTACATGAATCATTGATATTGCTAGATGGAAGGGTTAATAATGAAAGAAACAAGGTTGGTATGCCTAGGATTCTAGATGTGAGAATCGATAAAAGATCAACTTTGGATGTAAAAAACTTTTCCGACATATTTAAGCAAGTTTACGATTTTTCTTTCATCAATTGGCGAGGCTTTAACGCTGCAGCAATACCTGTAACATTAAATTATTCCAAACTTATTGCAAAGATGGTTGGAAACTTAAACACTGTAGAATGGAACGAACTTATAATCAAAAGAAAGTTGAGGGATAAGAAATGGTTCCTTTAAATATTGATTTTTATAAATTAAAAGAAGAATTACAGAAAGAGATCGTAACACGAATAGAAAAAATAGAAATATCAAATTACCCGCTTGAAGTAGCTTGGCTTTTGTATGCGTTATCTAAAGATAGCAAAGATAATGTATTTCTTAAAGAAAAGTTAGGAGAGTTCGAAGATTGGATCCTTTCGGATAGTTCTGAAATAAAAAATAAAGATTTGGCACCTCTAAGTTTGGGAAGTTATCTTTCGGAAAAAGAAGAGGTTCGTAAAAAAGCCATCGAAAAAATAACATCAATATTAGATAAAGATATTAGGGGCGACATCTCTAAATTTCATGTGCTAAATGATCCGGAACAAATTTTTTGTCTCTCTTTATTGAGTAAAAAAATACCACAAGAATTAAAAGAAAATGTGGTGAGAAAAATCAATGAGAATATCAATGGTAGAATTTATAGAAAGATTCTCTTTTTGGCAGCCCTATTTGAGTTTGAAGCTGAGAATAACATCCACAGAACCAAGACAGACACGATAATAAATGAGATTAAGACAAGAGATATTATTGATATTATTAATGTAGTTTTAGTCCTTTGGTTTGTAGAACGCTATAGGAATAAAATAACTATAGACATAGACATACTACATTATTGGAAGTTATTTGAGAATGTTTATTCGGCTATTAATATACAAGAATCTAAAGGGAGGAAACTTTTATGCAAAGATCTAGCATTATTATATGAAGCAGTTTTAACTGAAATAAAAGAACCTAATCCAGACATGCTCTTTGATCTTTATCCTTTTGATGATGAAATAAGAAAAATCTCATATGATTCTTTCAAAAAGAAAGAATATACGCATGCTGTTCTCGAAGCAATTAAAAAACTAAATGAAATACTACAAACGCGAACTGGAATAAAAGAAAAAAGTGAAGTTCAACTTGTTAATTCTACAATGAATGGAAAGGAACCTATAATTCAATTTTATGATTGTTATGACAAGTCAGGGCAAAGTGAACAAGACGGTTTAGCTAAGATTACAGAAGGTATTTTCAAAGCATTTAGGAATCCAAAAGCGCATAAGCCAAAAGATAACCCGCAACTACAAATGAAACCATATGAAGCATTAAGTCAGCTTATAACCATTGATTATATATTGAAACGTGTTAAAAAAGCCAAAATAAAAGGGGAAGCACGTAAATAAATGCCTTGTTACGTAACTGTTCATAGTGTTAGCATAAGAACTCTTCTCAAAAGTACCTTATCGCATCACATGATCTTCTTTCAATCAAGATGTGACTTGTGTATTTTCTTTTAATTAGAATCGCTCTTATTTGACGATAATGGATACTCAGCCAAGTATTTTTACAAAAGTTAATATATTGATGAACGCTCTATCATTCATGTATACAATCTATTTCGATCTAGAAACTCAATACTTAAGAAAGGAGAAGAATAACAAGATATTAGAGCTTGGTATTGCAGTAGCAGGAGTATTGACTGATGGTGGAATATGCGAGCTCTTCCATGAGAATGAAATAGATAGACTATGAAACACTCGACTCAGCTGATAAGATAAGCGGACACAATCTCCTTGGATTTAATTATGGGGTTCTTAGACCGTATCTTTCTACTCGATATATTAGTTGAAGATAAAGACACTTAATACGATGTAGGGGCACGTAATGGAAAATGGTTTAAGCTTGATCAACTTACTGGGTGGAATTTGGGGAATGAAATAGTAGAGGCACTAAATATACCACCGTTACGGCGTGATGACATATGTGAGATTGTCTATGCATATCTTGAGAGTGATATACAGTTATTGAAAGGTCTTTATGAATTCGGGAAGAGATACGGATATCTGTATATATCAGTAGAAACGATAAGAACGATACGAAGACGAGTCAAGGTCTTCTGGTGAAAGCGACTAGAGAAGAAAAAAAGAGGAAAGGGGAGTCTAGATTTTTAATATACCCGTATTAGGTTAGGCTATTATGAATTGGTCTGAATATAATGAATCTTTAGTTAGGCGTAGAGAATCGTACTATTACTGCTTACAATCAGACTATATTCGCAATACTTATGCAGAGCTAGAATCAAAACCTATACATTAAAAGGAGAAGCAAAGAAAGGAAGAAAGAAAGAAAAAGGTATTGGGTTTGGTTATTGTCTACTACTATTGCTATTACTGTTATTGCAGTACCTGTAATACACCTTCCTCCCTTGCCTTCTCCTCTGTAGCAACATAGTAGTCATAGTAATTCTTGTCCTCAGCCTTCCCTAACCCTACTATGACTATACGCTTACCTGTCAAGTCCTTCAACTCATCCTGTAACTTCTTGAACTTGCTCAGGAGTACAGCCTTGTTCAAGACTAAGGAGAAGTCCTGATCCTCAAACCTCTCGTCTCTTCTCCTTACTAATGTGCCATTCTCTGTCTCCTCCTCTACCTCTCTTGTCTGAGCACCTACTATTATATGGCAGTCTATAACCTCTAGATCCTGCTTCATATCTCCCTTCTTCTCTATATGCCTAATGTTACCTTTGCATTCTACTATGCCTATAAAGTCCTCAGTAGGGTTAAGGAAGTCATATGTTGCTACCTTTGCTATTGCCTTATCCTTGCTTATAATGTACTTGCCTAGTGTTACCTTACTGTTCTTGCTGTTATTCTTACCATTCTTGCCTTCCTTATTTGCTGTCGTAGGCATACCCATATGCCCTCATAATATAATAGTAGTAGAAGGAAAGAGGGTGGTAGTAGTCCAAGATATAGATACAGATAATGGGTTAGCCTAGAGGATTAGAGGATAGCTCTTTGCCAACCCTCTAACTGCTTGCTCTCCTTGCGAGTAGAAGTAGAAGTAGTGCAATGGCAGTGTATAGATCTGCTCTGGCTTGACCTGAAATAAATGGGCAAAGACCTCAGCAGTGTCAGGATCTGATCTAAAGCATATAACAGTTCTTGCTAATGCTGGTAACTCTCTCTGCACTTGTTTATCGAATGCGTTTATGGACTGAGTAACTAAGGTTACATGCATGTTGAACTTCCTTAGAGCGTTCAATACCTCCCTAATGGCGAATGTTGATATTAGTTGTGCCTCATCTATATACAGATAGTACTTATGCATGGACTGCAGTTCAGCAGTATCATAACGGTCAATCCTTCTCCTAGCAGTAATATATGCCAAGTGTAGAAAGATTGAGCCTAAGAATCTGGTTATATCGTCTGTAAAGCCAGAGGCAAGATCAACTATGATTATCTTATTTGATTCTATAGCCTCCTCTATGTCTAGATTAGATTCCTCTACATTGAAGGTCTTTCTAACTGAGGAAATGGATAGCAGTTTATCCAGCTTGTTATATACTGCTGTAAAGGCTTCTCTAGCATAGTTTGGATACACACTATTCCAGTAGTACTCTACCTCTTTATCACCTGATCCTTTGATAAGCATGTCCCTATACTTGTTATCTGCCAATACTCTAGCAATCTTACCTAGAGTACAAGGAGGATCACACTCTACTACAAGGTTTATAGCATTCCTCAGTATAGTCTCAAGCCTATCACCCCATGCATAATCGTATAGGTTCTTCAATGCTGATATGAATGACATTACTATAACATGGCTCTTCTTGTAGTCCTTGATCTCTAATGGGTTTATCTTGTAGTCTGTTACCTCTGGG
>BEHG01000025.1 GCA_002898655.1 archaeon HR04 | reverse complement strand
TCTATCCTCTCAATCCTATCCTCTGGTCTACCAATTAAATCCTTGCCCTCAACTTTACATCTAACCCCATCTGGGAGAGTGAATACTAACCTTACTATAACCTTTGGTAAAGCCTTTACCCTGTATCTATCTGCTTCATCAACCTTAACATAGAGCATATTCTTGCTCTCAAATACAACCTTGCCATGCAATCCTCGGAGTGTTGGATCGCTACTCTCCTCTACTACCAACTCCAAGCCTATGAGTTCGTGTGCAAGAATGTTATCCTCTCTTAGCCTCATCTGCCATAACCTCACTCATCAACTACTACTGCTACTACTACCCTTACCTTCACCCTTATCCTTGCCATTACCCTCTGCTCCTCTCCTACTCCTACTCCTCTCACCAAGTATGGTTAGGATCCTTGCTATATCACGCCTCATATACTTAACCTTTCCACTCTCCTTCTTTATTGTACCCTTTGCCCTCTCTACCATTATCTTTGCTAGCTCTGACCTCAACTCTGTTAACTTTGCCTTGAGATCATCATCATTTAGAGCCTGGAGGTCCTTTAACTTCAACCTTGCCATCTCACCAACCACCTCATCCCTTCACTCTGCATCTCCGTCTTTCTCCTCTTGCACATTGGGAGCAGGTTCTTCAACTTCAACCTTGCTTACATCACCACTATCCCTTAACTCAAACTCTGGCGGTAGTGCATCCTTGTATGCTATCTTTATATTTATTCCATAAAGGCCCATCTTAAGGAGTACATGTGCCACTGCCTCCTTTACTGCTCTCTCTGCTGGATCTCCACTCTTTGGTAGTATACCAGCAGTATACTTCTCAAATGATGCCCTCTCACTCCTCAACTTGCCAGAGATAACAACTTCAGCACCCATTGCACCAGCATCCATTATTGTATTGAGTGCCCATAACGCTGCCCTCCTGAATGCTGTACCCTTGCTTATCATCTGTGCAACCCTATTTGCTATTATCCTTGGGTTGAGCTCTGGCACCTCTATCTCAAGTACTGAGATCTGAGGGTTCTCAAGCCCAAACTCCTTCTCCAACTTGCTCGTTAACTCCTTTATACCAAAACCCTTCCTACCTATTATGAGCCCTGGTCTTGTTACATACACCGTTATCCTAGTACCCAAAGGTGTCTTCTGTATCTCTGCACCACCATAACCTGCATGTGCAAGCTCCTTCTCCAAGAACTCATCAAGCTCTGAGTTCCTGAAGAAGTTCTTCATTATAGCCTTTGTTGAACTGTACTCCTGCTTTGACATAACCATCACTTCTCAGAAGCAACCAACTCAACATGTGTAAGGGTATTGAACCTTGCACTACCCCTTCCAAATGCTCTAGGCATGAACTTCCTTATCTTAACGCCAGGGTATGCACATGCATGTATTATTGTAACTCTATCAAGGTCCATCCCTTTATACTCGCTATTTGCCTCTAAATTTGCAAGCAAGCGTAGTATCTCCCTTGCAGCCTTGACAGGGTACCTCCCAGCAGGGAATGCATTCTTGCCCTTCAACTCAGACCTATGCCCAACCTTTGTATGGTAATGCCTGAATGGTACAGGCATCTCCTTTGCTACAACCTTCTCAAGGTACTCCTTTGCCTTCTCCAACTTCATCCCCTTTATTGCATTGCATATCTCGATTGCATGCTTATGTGAGATATCAACCTCCCTTATACTTGCCCTTACATGCTTGCTCTTATCGTACTGCTTCTTGAATGTATAATCGAACTCTGGCATGATAACACCTCCATACTACTTCAATGGTACATACAGGCTTGATCTTGAGGCACCTATACCTGGAGTACCATGCTTAACAGGCTTGTTTGTTATTGCATACTCGCCAAGGTAATGGCCTACCATCTCTGGCTTGATCTCAACAGGAACAAACTCCTTACCATTAGCAACATGTACGGTGAGACCAACCATGTTGGGGAGTATAGGCATATCACGTAGGTGTGTCTTTATAGGCTTGTCTGAAGGGTTGTCCTTTGCAGCCTTTAACTCCCTCAACAGTTTAAGCCTCTCTTCTCCAAGCCCACGCTTCAAGGTTCTCCTAATCCTAGAGGGTAGAATATTGATCAACTCTTCCATACTCATCTCCTGCAACTCTTGTAAGGTTCTACCCCTATACCTGAACTCCTTCACCATATCTGCATCCATGCAAGTTAGCCTCTATTAAATCTAACGTGTTAACTATGTTATGAGATAGTGCTATCTAATCTACTACTCAACCTTCTTGAGGGATGTGATGATGCATAAAAATTGATCATTAATTGATCGATCGATAGCAATTAATTTGATGATAATAATAATCAGACTAGCCCTAACTTCGTTGCTAGATCCCTTGCTGCTCCAGCCTTGAACTTAACATATGCCTTCTTTCCATATATCGTCCTTGCTGTGTTAACATCAACAGCATCAACATTGTAGAGCATCTTTATAGCCTCCTTTATCCTCTGCTTATCTGCCTTATCATGTACTATGAATGCTAGTACATCCTCCTTATCCATCTTGGTGTAGATCTTCTCAGTTATATAAGGCCTGATTATTATGCGCCTTGCCTCTTCAGCATTCATCTAGCCCTTACCACCTCCATCAACTCTATCGCATTGTTGCTCATACCCCTTATGCTCTCTAGCGCACCTTTACTCCATATGCAGAGCCTTCCAGCATGACCACCAGGGGCAAGATGGAGTATGCTTAGCCTACTCACTGGTACAACCTCTACACCTGGTATAGAAGATGCTGCCCTTGCTATACTATCAGCATTCCTCACTACTATAAGGGCACTCTTTGCTATATACTGCTTCCTTCCACGCATCCTTGCCTTACCGCTCCTCTTCTTTATACTTGCCCTTGCCCTCTCGAGATCATCTGCTAGCCTCAATGCATTAAGAACCTTGAGGAGGTCCTTACTCTTCTTTATACCTTCTATATCATCTGTGACTACCAATGGCAGTTCAATATCATCAGGTATCCTATGCCCTCTAGCCTTTACAACATCTCTCATCATCGTTGCTGCTATTGCACTACACAATGCTAGATGCTTCTCCCTCTTGTTGAGCCTCTTAACTATAACCTTCTCTACTCTCGGTGGATGGGTTAACCTGCCCTTAACAACACCAGCAACCCCTCCAGCCTGACCTGCCCTCCTCATACCTTCTCCCTTCACCCTTGCCATCCTTGCTATACCAAGTCCTGTACCTCTAGACTCTGCACTAACCCTCATCCCTGCCAATGGATCCCTTCCCTGTGGTTGGAACAGTTTAGATTGGATGTGAACAAATGCTTTATGTATGAGATCCATCCTGTACGGGGTTAAGAATACCCTTGGGAGTTCTACCTGCTCAACCTTGCTACCATCTAGAGAGTATACACTTACGCTCATCATGCTATAACCTCCACTATCTTGGGCTCAATAACCTTCTTAACCTTTGGTCTTATAGCATACCTCAACTTTACAAGCCTCTTTATTGCACCTGCAATAGAACCTCTAACCACTATATAATCCCCCTTGAGTATGCCAAAGTGCATGAAGCCCCCCTTTGGTGTTATATTCTGCTCATCTGCACTTGCAATCATGAGTATCCTCTTGTTGTACTCAAGCCTCTGATGGAAGCCTCTCTGCCCTGCTCTAGGCACTGTATACATGATAGTAGCAGGGCTTATTGGACCTAGTGTACCTACTGCTCTAACACTCTTCCTTGACTTGTGTTGCTTCCTCTTTATACCCCACCTTGTAACAGGTCCCTCAAAGCCTTTACCCTTGGTTATTGCACTAACATCAACATACTCACCAGGCTTGAATACATCGCTTATCCTAACATCCTTGCCTAGCAGGTTCTTAAGGTACTCGAACCTTGCCTTTACATCACCTCCACCAACACCAACCTCAAATATGAATGGCTTCTTCTGCTCCAACCCTGCTGCCCTAGGGGTTACAGCAACCACTGCTCTTAACTCATGAACACCATCCAGCCTTATATCATTCAACGAACTCTGCTCCGTAGGCTTTATCTTAACCTTCCTTGCAAGTTCTTTTGGTAACCCATCTGCATATATATCGAAGAGCGATCTTAAACCATAAACACCCTTCTCATATGCTCTAATACCTATAACCCTCATTGGAGGAGTTGCTATTACAGTTGCCCTACTCATCAATGGCTTGCCAAAGTTTGGGGTCCTCTCCCTATCATCTATGCTTATGAGATGGATGTTTGCTGCCTTGAACCCTGCAAAGCCCAACAGTCTAGGCTCCTTAGCATCAATCTCTGGCCATGTCCTTATCCTAGACTCTATGCTCTTTGCCCTTGCTCTAGGCAGATATGCTAGACTACCCCTCCTTGGTGCACTATGCTTCCTATGGCCCATACTTCCTCATCTTAATCTGATACTCTATTATAAACCTAAGGGTAGGTACTAAATTTCAGTCTTCATCTAGGTTATTCTTTTTGATACAGATATAGTAACCAATCCATAACCAGCCTTTTACTGGAGTGTATCTCCTCCTAAAATACCCGATCCTACATTTACGATGCTCATCCTACTTTAGTTGTATAGTATAGTTATCAGAAACCTTGGCTATTTAATACATCTACACTCCCAACTGCAATGCTATCATATTATCTAGTGGGTTATCAACCAACCTAGTCAAGTTCTAGACTTAGATTTTATGTAATTTACAACTGCAAGGCATCCAAGCATCGCCTCTTCAAGCCTAACACTCTCAACCTTCTGCATGGGGAAGAAGTTGTATGTAGGCATATCTATCTTTACATTAGCAGCAATCTCATACACATCCTTGTATGGGGAGCCAAAGATAAGCATTGTATCCCTTGCCATTGCAATATCCTGCTCTATCTCCCTTACAGGTCTTCCTAACTTGGATGTGATTATAGCAAGGCTCTTGCCATCCCCCTTCTTGCTACTCAAACCCTTCAGAAGATCACTAGCAGTACCAGCATACCTTACATGGTAGCCCCAATAACCCTTTATCTCACCCTTCCTTGCTAGCCTACACCTTAAATCTGGGTATGGGGATGTGAATATAACTGAGACCCTCTCCCCTACCTTAACCTTATCTGCATGCTCAAGCAGTACAGGCTCATCAAGCCCAACATCAACATAGTATCCATCCCTCATCCTCCTTCCTACTACTACACCCTGTCTTACATCATCAACCTTAACCTCATCCATCCTCACATATGGTTTATGGTGTGGTGCCTTCAATGGGGGGAAGAGCCCAGCATACCTCAACTCCCTCATCCTTCCATAAAGTATCTTCCTTAGGTATTGAGGGGTATCCATGAACTCAAGGATGAGCCTCAAGAGCATGCCATCCTTGCTGTAATCTGCACTTGTATCCCTGTATATCAACACAGACTCTACTCCAAATATTGCTAACACTCTAGCAATCCTTGCTGCCTTTATGCTCTTCTCCCTTAGAGTACTCTCATCAGCAAGGCTTGAGTCTGGTATTGCTACACTTAGCATGGGCTATACTTAAATCTATGTATTAATGAGTGTAATTGTTATGGCTAATAGTGATAGCAGCAATAGTAGTAATAGTAGTGATGGCAATAACAGTAGTAGTAGTGTAAGAGGAAGAGGAGGAGGAGGAAGCAAGAGCATTATACTAGATCTAGTTCTCAAGCATGAAGGATATAGGAGGAGATGTATAAACCTAATAGCATCAGAGAATGTAACAAGCCATGCTGTTAGGGTACTACTCTCAAGCGATCTAATGCACAGATACTCCCTCAGGATGTTTGCTGATAATTCCAACTTCTACAGGGGTACAAGGTACATAGAGCAGGTGGTAGAGTATGCAGATTCCATTGCAAGGGAGTTGTTTGATGCAAGATATGCAGATGTAAGACCAATATCTGGGCATCTATGCTCCTTAGCAGTGCTAATGCATCTAAGCAGGAGTTATGATAGTATAATGGTACTCAGCATGGATGCTGGAGGCTATCCTGGATACATGAATGAATATATGCCATCTAGGTTTATGCTCAAGGTGCACAGCATACCATATGACCATGCTAATATGTGCATAGATGTTGATGCATGCATAGCAAGGATACAGGAGTTGAAGCCTAGGCTTGTTATCATAGCACCTTCAGTGATAACATTCCATACACCCCTTGAGGGTATAGCAAGGGCATGTAGAGATGTAGGCTCTATGCTTGTATATGATGCATCCCATCTCCTTGGGCTTGTAGCAGGGGATGCATTCCCAAATCCATTGGATGAGGGTGCAAGCATACTGATGGGAAGTACCCATAAATCGCTCCCAGGACCTCAAGGAGGGTTGATACTTGCAGATAGGGATGATGGTTATGGGTTGGGAGATAACATACAACTAAGGGTTATAGATAATCCACACTTCAACAGGATAGCAGCGCTTGCCCTTGCTCTAGAGGAGATGCTTGCATTTGGTAGGGATTATGCTATGCAGGTTGTTAGGAATGCTAAAGCATTGGCAAAGGCTCTAGATGAGTATGGTGTTGAGGTTAGGAAGAGGGCTAGAGATGGTCAGTACACAGAGACACACCAAGTACTCCTTAACCTTAAGCATGAGCATAGAGATAGATTGGTTAGGGTCCTTGAGGATGTAAATATAATTGTTGATAGCATGCTTAGGCTAGGTACATGTGAGGTTACAAGAAGAGGTATGAAGGAGGATGAGATGAAGAGCATAGCGGAGATGATATCAAGCATATATCATGTGCTTGATGAAGATAGAGCGAAGCAAGAGAATGTAATAAATAAAATCAAGAAGGATGTTGAGTATCTAACCTCTCGCTTCGATAGCATACATTACTCATTTACTCCTCTCGCCTGATTGCTACTACTATTACTACTCCTACTACTATGGCTCTTTACTTCCTTCCTCCTTCACTATTACTTTCTCCATTCTTCTTCATCCATCATCCATCATTCTTTATTTACTCATCTTGCAATTTGCCATTCTATTATTTAGATAAAATTATTGCGTTATTTGACCACGGCTCCTTGCAATCTCTGCGTACTTTGCAACCTCCTCTTCTGTTAACCTGCGCATCTTCTTACTCTTGTTATCTATTACAGCCATCTTTATATGCTTGGTACCACTCTTATCCTCACTCACATGGTATATTGCCTGTATTGCTAGAACACACGCCTCATCTAGACTCATATCCTCTCTATACACCTTCTCTAGCAGATCATTAACCTGATCTGAACCAGCACCTATAGCAATTGCATTGTATGCTAGGTATGTACCACTTGGATCTGTAACAAATATGCTACCTCCATTCCTATCAACCCCTCCTATTATCAGTGATACACCATATGGTCTAACACCAGCATACTGTGTGAACTGCTGTGCAAGGTCAGCAATGTTCTTTGCTATGGTCTCTACATCTGCTGCCTCATCATATACAAGCCTGTTACTCTGTGCCATAACCCTAGCATGATCAACCTGGATCCTTGCATCTGGGATGTAGCCTGCTGCTGCAACACCTATATGCTCATCGACCTGGAATATCTTCTGCGTCATAGTATGAACCTGTAACTTCTTTGCCCTCTCCTCTGCTGCAAGAACTACACCATCCTTACTCTTTATCCCTATTGCTAGAGTGCCTCGCCTTACAGTCTCTATAGCATACTCAACCTGATAGAGTCTACCGTCTGGGGAGAATACTGTTATCGCTCTATCATATCCTGCTGCTGCTGGTAACACATTGATCTTGCAGATATGCCAGCATTTAAAAGTTTCTTACTCAGAAGGTATAGATGTGGTGCATGAGGTAACCATAGCATTCCATGGGCATAAGAATGTTAGAGCACTGCATAGAAGCACAATAGAGGTTACAAGGGATGAGCATCTTACACCTAGAGGAGATTGTATAGTTGGGGTTAGGGCAGATAAGGCATGTAGAGACCTTAACACTCTGATAGGTGATATTATAAGGGATGATGGTAGAGAGGTAAGGTTCACCATACTCGTTAGGGGCATGGAATGGAGGTTCACCGCTAAAGGATGCAGTATGCTTACACTTGAGGATGATCGCTCTATTGTTATAAGGAAGAGCAGGTATGTATGTCCAAGGACCCTTGCCATAATGAGCAATGCATCTGCAATAGATATGCCAAGGGAGATGGTTAAGATGTTAATGGATGAGAGTACTAGAGGGTTAATGATAATAGAGTGGTGATGATTGCGATTATGAATTGATAATGATGATGACTAAATAATGGCATCTATATGGTGAATTGATTCTACTCATGCTATTGAATCTATCTTTGCTAGTTGATCTGCTATATGTCTTTGATATATTGAGGTTGCCATAACTCTTCAACAGTCTAGCCATTAATGCTATACACATCTTCACACCATCACTCTTCTCCTCTGGCATTGTAAAATCATCCAACCTAACAGTTATACTGTTACCCTTTAGCATAACATCAAGATAGAATGATATTGGTTTATTACTCTCAACTTATAGCCTTTTACTAGCATTCTATTCTCAGCAGTATTTATGAATAGTTCATCCAACTTGATTATCAAGTCATCTACACGTAAAGATACCTTCTTGAAGTTCCTTGATGGATCATCCAGGTTAATTCTACCTTCAAGAACTACGTGGGGGCATGCTCTACACCTCACTTCTTCCTTCTCCTCATCCTTCTCCTCACCCTCGCCCTCATCCATTCAGTCTGTGAGGAGCAGTTTGTAATGATGCTTCAGTACCTCTTTATGATGCAACCCAAGCATTACAGCATATAACCTGCTCAAGTGTATAGCATGCAGATACATAGGCTAATGCTCTACCTAGGTTTATCATGCTTGATAGTATATGATGCTCAATGCTGTATAGATCCCTTCTCTTCAAGATATGCCTTGTAACCCATAACCTCTAGCCTCGTTGCTGCATCAATAACCTTATCCCTCATCTCACTCTTATATCTCTCTAACCTCACCGCCACATCCTGATCCTTGATTGCTAATATCTCGCATGCTAGAATGGCAGCATTCCTTGCACCATTTATTGCTACTGTTGCAACTGGAACACCTGGGGGCATCTGTACTATAGAGAGTAGCGAGTCTAGCCCGTTAAGGGTAGCAGATTTTATAGGCACGCCTATAACTGGTAGTGTTGTTAAAGATGCAACCATACCAGGTAGATGGGCTGCTCCTCCAGCAGCAGCTATTATAACCTCTATACCTCTCTCTTTAGCACTCTTTGTATAATCATACATACGCTCTGGTGTTCTATGGGCAGAGATTATGCTAACCTCATAAGCAACTTTAAGTTCATCCAAGAAGGCACAGGCATCCTTCATAACCTCAAGGTCTGAATCACTGCCCATTATAACTGCAACCCTTGCATTCTTTCTGCTTATACTGCTAACATCGCCCATCATAACATCACCATTCATACACTTACAAGCCTCAAGGCTGACTTGATCTGCATGGCACTCTTCAATAGATCATCAAGATCATCACCAACTAGGGTTATATGCCCCAACTTTCTCCTCCCCTTGTTGCTCCTCTTCCCATATATATGGATCCTTGCATCCATGTACATAATCCTCTCTATACCATCTATAGCATAGTAACCATTTATACCATCATCCCCAAGTATGTTGATCATAACTGCTGCCTTGCATACCATCCTAGGCTCAATCAATGGTAGATCTAGAACTGCCCTTATATGCTGCTCAAACTGGGATATGTTGCATGCCTCTATACTATAATGGCCTGTGTTATGCACCCTTGGTGCTACTTCATTCACCAATATGGAGTATCCATCTCCATCATCACCTCCATTGCTAATGTTATTACTACTATTACTCTCACCATTGCTCTCTGTTACGAACATCTCAACCCCAAACACCCCAATGCCATCAAGTGCCTTTATAACATCCATCGCTACCCTCCTTGTCTTATAGGCTAACTCCTCTGGTATCCTTGCTGGCACTATACTTGTATCTAGTATACCATCATCATGCACATTCTCTGCAACAGGGTATGCTACAACCTCTCCCTTGCTACTCCTAGCAACTATTACTGATACCTCCTTTATGAAGGGGATGAACCTCTCAACGTATACCGAGCCCCATCCCCCCTTAGAAGCAACGAACCTTGCTATCCTATCGTTGGTAGAATCATCATAACCTTTAACCAGCATGTTACCTCTACCATCGTAACCTCCCCTCTTAACCTTTAGCATCACAGGATATCCTATGCTCCTTGCTATGGAGTGAAGATCATCCATGCTATTTACTGTGAATGACTCTGCAACTGGTATATTGCTCTTGCTTAACATATACTTCTGCATGAACTTATCCTGAACTATCCTTAGAGCATGTGCTGGAGGCCTAACCTTGTACCCCTTCCTCTCTAGACTAGTAAGTATATCTGCATCTGCCAACTCTATCTCGTATGTTACAGCATCACTCATACTTGCTAATCTCTCAATCGCTTCTGCATCGTTGAACCTTGCTACTATCAACTCATCAGCAAGCATCGATGCTGGACAGTCATCTGATGGATCTAGTACATTTACCCTCATGCTTAACCTCTTAGCCTCCATTGCAAGCATCTTGCCCAACTGGCCTCCTCCAACTATACCTATACTAATGGGGTTCTTCATACTGTACAGCATAGCAGATCAGTAACAATGGTGCATACAAGTAACTTATAAAATTAAATCTATTATTCACTCATACCCATTCGATTCCCATCCATACCGTTGTTATCAAGTCTATCTATACAGATTCACTCACTACCTTTAAGTTGCTGCCTACTCCTGAACAATGGTTTTATCTTAAGGTTCTCGTAGTTACCTGTATGGCATGTGAAGCATAACTCCTCCTTTGGGAGTCCTATTGCATCTGCTAGCCTATCCATATCGTTGTAGCCAACAAAATCTACGCCTATGGCCTTTGCTACCATCATGCTAAGTTCATCTTCACCACACTCCTTCCCATTGTTGACTGTATATGCTATCAACTCCTCCTGTGATGGGAAGTCTATCCCAGCATAGCATGGGAACCTTATTGGGGGATAGCATATAAGCATCTTGATGCTCCTTGCTCCTGCGCCCCTTAGGGCATTGACTATTGAGATTGAACTAGTGCCCCTAACTATGCTATCATCTATAACTATTACATCCTTGCCCTCTATAACACTCCTTATCGGTATTATCCTCCTAACAATCTCCATCCTATCATGCTGGTAAGGCTCTATGAAACTCCTTATAGGACCCTTCCTGCTGTAGCGATCCTTCATCAACCCCTCCTCAAATGGTATGCCCATCTCCTCAGCATAGCCTAGTGCAGCAGGTCTCGCAGAGTCTGGTACAGGTATCACCACATCAGCTCCCAGTCTGTACTTCCTTGCAAGTACCTTGCCTATCCTCTTCCTTGCTGAGTATATGCTTATACCCTCCATTATGCTTGATGGATGGGCAAAGTATGTGTACTCAAATGCACAGTGTGCATGTGGCCTCTCAACGGCAAATATCTCACAATTAAAGCCAGAGTCATCAAGTGTTATTAGTTCGCCAGGCTCAACATCCCTTATGAGTTCAGCATTAACAGCATCCAATGCACAAGATTCTGATGCAACTATGTATGTACTGCTATCCTTATGATAGCCTAGCACGAGCGGTCTGAAGCCTTTAGGATCTCTAGCAGCATATACCTTGCCATCGTTAGTGATGAAGGTGAATGCAAATGAACCTACTATCTCCCTCCTCAATATATCTAGGGCTGAGGGCATATCCTTCCTCTTGTTGTTGAGGAGATCAACAAGCCTCCTTGCTGCTACAAGGGTATCACTCATATTCTGAGGTGTGAATGAGCATAGCCCTGTCATGCTTGCAAGTTCCTCAAAGTTGGAGATGGTACCATTATGTGCAATGCATATATCCCTAACCTTCAAGGGCTGAGCATTACTTAGATTGCTCTTACCTATCGTTGAGTACCTAACATGCCCTATAGCAGCGTTTGATGCATATCTTTCTATTACCTTGTTGAGTGATGGTGTTGCCTTTGATACAAGCCCATACCTCTTGTATGGCTTCATCCTAGGCACTGCAATACCCCATGACTCCTGCCCCCTATGCTGTAATGCCCTTAGGCATTCTATCACTATAGGTACTACATTCCTCCCAGTAAGGGAGTATGCTGCAACAACACCACAGTTCTCCCTAGCCTCCATGACCCATCAACCTTGCTATGCTAGAGTATGAATCTAGCATGCTATCCATGCTTATGCTTATGCTACTTCCCTTGTACTCAAGTAAGAGTGAGTCTGAATTGAATGCTCCTATCACACCTCTATGCACAGGGTAATCAGCAAGCACTCTATTAACAGCATCAAGATCATCCCTTCTTAATGATACAAGGAATCTAGAGTGAGACTCTGAGAAGAGCAGATCGTCAAGCCTTGTGCAGGTATGAGGCACATTACTCAAGTCTACCCTTGCCCCAATACCAGAGGCTATACACATCTCTGCTATAGCAACTGCTAAACCCCCCTTGGAGCAGTCATGTGCAGATGTAACAAGCCCTGCCCTTACAAGTGCAAGTAGAGCATCCCTAGCATGCTTATCATACTCTAGATCAACCCTTGGTACATCAGCACTTAGGATGGAGTGTATATACTCATAGTACTCTGAACCACCCATCTCCTCCTTGGTCAAGCCTATGATCATGAGCAGATCACCATCTCCAGCATGGCTCTTCATAATCCTGCTTCCATATCCATGATCCTCCACAAGCCCTACAACACATACTAGAGGCGTTGGCTTTATTGCTCCTTGCCTTGTCTCATTGTAGAAACTCACCTTGCCACCAACGCATGGTATCCCCATATACCTACCATAATCTGCTAACCCTCTA
>BEHG01000024.1 GCA_002898655.1 archaeon HR04 | reverse complement strand
ATCTAGATGGTAGCTTGCTACGCTTGGGCTTGAGAAGTTAAGATCCCTCTGTATCTCCCTTACACCTACTGGCTCATCCCTCTTGAGTAGATAGAGGTAGACCTGTAGTGTCTTACCCTTCAACACATTCTCTACAGCATCGTCATACATCTAACTTGTCTAACAGGATAGAGGATATTAGTTTAGTGTTGTTAGTTAGTAGAACTTAGCGTATATAGTATTTAATCAATGTTAAACTGCTCATTCATCATCACCCTTCTTGAACTTCTCTGCAAGAGATATGAACCTACCATCCTTCTCTATCACTATCCTGCTATCCAACCTTACATTCAAGCCTACTGATCTGAGTATGGCTAGTAGATCTGCACCAGTTATCATCCCCTTCACCTCACCACTCTTGATCAGGCTTGCAAACTTTGGGATTATGAATGCCATCTCCCTAGGATACTGATGCTCTGCAGCCTCAAGCACCTCCTCCCCCCTATCTGTAAGATGCTCCAGTAGTATCTCCCTGTCGCTCTTCTGCCTCTGCTCAAGCATCCTCCTCTTCATATCAAGCAGTTTCTTCACCATTATTATCTGCTCTGCAGGATCATAGTGTTCATCACTACTGCTGCTACCCTTATCACTACCCTGATTACTGCTATGGCTCATCCCTTGATAACACCTATTGGGACTAGCCTAGCAACCTTTGTTGCTATCCCAACACTATGGCTTACATCTGCTACAGCATCAACATCCTTGTATGCCTCTGGCGTCTCCTCTACAACACCCTCTCTTGTCAATGCCTTTATGTATATCCCTCTACTCTCTAGCCTCTTCTGAACCTCTTGTGCAGTGTATGAGCGCTTTGCTGCTGCCCTGCTCATAGTCCTCCCTGCACCGTGTGCTGTAGAGCCGAATGTAAGCTCCATTGCCTTTGGGTTCCCAAGGAGTATCCAACTAGCAGTGCCCATCGATCCTGGGATAAGCACTGGCTGTCCTATCGCTCTATACTTCGCTGGTATCTCTTCCCTACCTGCAGGGAACGCCCTTGTTGCACCCTTCCTATGCACAACGACCCTCTTGAGTGAACCATCAACCTTATGCTCCTCAACCTTGGCTATGTTGTGTGCAACATCATACACAAGGTGCATATTCAGATCATTCTCTCTAGCATTGAATACCTTCTCGAATGCCTTCCTTGTCCAATGTGTTATCATCTGCCTATTGCTCCATGCAAAGTTGAGTGCTGAGTACATTGCCTTCCTGTATGCTTCGCCCTCCTCTGAGTTGTTAGGTACACATGCCAGTTCTCTATCTGGTAGCGTTATCCCATACTTCTTTAATGCTACCTCTGAGACCCTAAGGTAATCACTACATATCTGATGCCCTAACCCCCTTGAGCCACAGTGTATGAGCACTGTTATCTGCCCTTCATGCTCTATACCCATAGCCTTTGCTGCCTCCTTATCATATATCCTATCAACCTTCTGAACCTCAAGGAAGTGATTACCAGAGCCTAGAGTACCAAGTTGTGGTGCACCTCTCTTCCTTGCCATGTTAGATACCTTGCTTGGATCTGCACCCTTCATCTTACCATTCTCCTCACATACATCTGCATCCTCATTCCATCCATAACCATTCCTTATAGCCCAGTACACACCCTCTGTAAGCACCTCATCTAGTTCAGAACTACTCAACTTCACAACGCCTTCACTACCAACCCCAGATGGCACTGCCCTGAACAACTCATTAACCAACTCCCTTAACCTTGGTCTAACATCCTCTTCCCTCAGATCTGTCCTTATAAGCCTCACACCACAGTTTATATCATAGCCTACTCCTCCAGGGCTTATAACACCATCATCAAGGCTCATGGCAGCTACCCCTCCAACAGGGAAGCCATAACCCTCATGCCCATCTGGTAGCACTACAACATGCTTCTGTACACCTGGAAGGGTAGCAACGTTCATAGCCTGCTGTATAGTTCTATCGCTAAGCATCTTGCTGAGCAGTTGCTCATTTGCATATATGGTCACTGGCACCCTCATCCCTTTACTTGCTATAGGATCTATCCTATACTCAACATCACTTACCCTCTTTATGTAATCGCTCATCATACCCTCCCTTGATATGATCAAAGATAATTTAAATTAAACTATGAAGAGCAGGATAACATGCCTATCCTGCCTATAGATGCTGGGAGATACGGAAGTAGAGAGGTGAAGAGCATATTTGAGGAGGAGCAGGTGCTCAGATATGCTCTAGAGTTTGAGGCATGCGTTGCTGAAGCACAAGCAATGCTAGGGATAATACCTAAGGATGCTGGAGTAGAGATAGCAAGGAAGGCAAGATCTGGCATGGTTAGGCTTGAACGTGTTAAGGAGTTGGAGGCAGTGAGGGAGCATGATGTTGCTGCTATGGTTGAGGCGCTGGTAGAGGTATGCGATGAGGTAGCAAAGCCATGGGTACACTATGGGCTTACAAGTTACGATGTTGTTGATAGCAGGATAGCCATGCAGTTGAGGGATGCTTTAGCATTGATAGAGAGGAAGATGAAGAGGCTTACACTGCTCCTAGCAGAGAGAGCATTGGAATACAAGGATATTCCAGCAGTAGGAAGGACTCATGGTCAGCATGCAAGCATAATCTCCTTTGGCCTCAAGTTTGCTGTATGGGCATCTGATATGCTGATGCATATAAAGGGTATAGAGGAGGTTAAGAGCAGGGCACTTGTATGTAAGACTTTAGGTGTAGTTGGTACAGGATCTCTCATGGGTGATAAGGCAGTTGATGTTCAAAGCATAGTTGCTGAGAGGCTTAACCTGAAGCCTGTTGATGCTGCAACACAGGTAGTATCAAGGGAGAGGCTTGCAGAGTTCATTGCAAGGTTAACGCTCATAGCATGTACGCTAGAGAAGATTGCAGTTGAGGTTAGAAACCTGCAGAGGACAGAGATAGGTGAGGTTATGGAGCCATTCAAGGAGGGGCAGATGGGTAGCAGTGCTGTACCAGTTAAGAGGAACCCAATAAAGAGTGAGAGGATATCAAGCATAGCAAAGATGTTGCGTAGTATGTTGATAGTTGCGCTTGAGAATATAGCGTTATGGCATGAAAGGGATCTTAGCAACTCAGCCAATGAACGCTTCATAATACCGATGAGCATAATCCTGCTAGATGAGATGCTTGAGAGCATGATAAGTGTGATCTCTGGCTTGATAGTCAAGGTGGATAGGATAAAGAGCAACCTGAATTCAAGTAAGGGGCAGATATTTGCAGAGTTTGTGTTGGATGCGCTTATAAGGAAGGGTATGGATAGGATAAGAGCATACTCTATAGTGCAGAGCATAGCATTCAGTGCAGAGATGAGTGGTGTTGAGTTTAGGGATGCGTTGAAGGATGATGCTAGAGTTACAGCACTACTCTCTGAGGGGGAGATAGACTCTCTATTCGATGCAGGGAAGCATCTAGCCTCATCATCAAGGATAATAGAGGGTGTAGCAAGTAATGTATATGCTGTATGCAAGGATATGACTACTTCATGAATATGGCTAGTAATGCCATAGGTACTGAGATTACTACTAGGATGATCACTATCCCAGTTAATGCTTGCTCATTAACGCTAACACCCCATATTGGTAGCACTGGGATGGGGAATAGTGCTATGAACCATAGAAGTGCGAGTGCTGCTAGCCTCTTCCACCTCCTCCTAACAACCTGCATATGTACACTTTATATCAAAGGGATTTTAACCTTTCCTATGCCAATCTTGACTACCTGCCTTGATAATTTATTATGAAAATCAGATGGAATGTTGTTACATTTATAAGATGATTCATAGAATAGTGTACTCATGTATAGTGGGGAGCTTGAACTACAGGCTAAGAGGAAGGCACTTGCAGTACTCCAGGATGAGATAGGCAAACTCCTTAATGCTGGTAGATCACTTCTAGCAATATACACCATGGTACTCAATGGCAATTATGATGGTGTACGTGCAAACCTAGAGAGGATAAAGACTGCTGAGGATGAGATAGAGAATCTAAGGAGGAAGATAACCATGGATATAAGTGAGATAGGCTCTCTCATGGTGAATAGGGAAGAGTTGCTCAGAACCATATACCTTATGGATGAGATAGCAGGGCATATGAGTGGAGTAGCGTTCAGGTTATCAGCACTAAGACCAGATATATTCAGGAACATAGATGGTGAGGTGCAATCACTCCTTGATCTTGTGCTTGATGAACTCTTCAAGTTGAATGAGATGGCAAGAGCATTAAGTATGAACCCTCTAACCATAATAGAGATAAGCCCAACAGTGCAGAGGCTTGAGAAGCAGATAGATGATAAGTATAGGGCGCTAGTTGTGAAGGGCTTGAGTAGTATTACAGATACAAGGGATCTCATACTGCTCAAGGATGTCCTTGATGGGGTTGAAGGCATGGCAGATAAGTGCTTAGAGGCATCTGATCACATGACAATACTAGCATTAAACATGTAGCCTATAAACAGATGATTAGTTGGTATTGCATAGACCATGGTAGAGAGCATAAAGGGTGAGTTGATAGAGAATAGGATAGTTGTATGGGACCTAGAGCACTCTAGGGCTCTCTTTAAGGAAGGGTTCTATGGAAAGCCCCTTGGCATACCAAAACCAAAGGATGCAGAGTTCGATGCACCACTCATCCTTGACCTCATAGAGGGCTACTATCTCGCAAAGAAGGGAAGGTTAGAGATCTATAAGCGTGATGGAGCAAAAACAGATGGGGGAGTTAAGATTGTGCCACTCTCGATGAAGGAGATGGCATCTATATGCAGGAAGGAGTATGCTAGGTTCGATAGCAAGTATATGGTATTCAAGGAGTTGAGGGATAAAGGCTATGTTGTAACACCTGGAATAAAGTTTGGTTGTGACTTTGCTGTATATGAGCATGGTCCAGGGATAGATCATGCACCATACCTTGTGCAGGTTGTTAGTCCAGGGGATCTATTAACAGCAACCACGATAGTGCTATCTGGTAGGCTAGCAACTACTGTAAGGAAACAGTTCATACTTGCAGTTACAAGGGTCAAGGAGAAGAGGGTTGAGTACCTAGCATTTGACTGGTGGAGGGCTTAATTATTAAGTATATACATATATCATCTACTTCAGATCAATCACTCAAACTCCCTCATGATGCTCTTCACATACCCTGCTATTATATTGTAAGCCTCTATAGCCTCCTTACTCAAATGCCTTGTAACATCACTCTCCATCTTGAACCTAGTGTATATCCTTACAGCATTCTCAACTGGATCTATGAATATATCATCCTCACCCTTTAGCACTGATAGAAGCAGGTGCTTCAGCCTTGAATCGTTGTTCAACCTCTCAACTATCTTGCCTCCCTCCCACCACACATCCTCAACACTCTTCTTTAACACCCCTTTAACCCTCTTCCTTGTCCTAGCCAGCAGCATTTCTTCAAACATCTTTCCATCCCCCTTTACCACGAAGTGTATCTGGTAGAATGGTAATGCTCCATACGTATGAAGTTTAGTGCTAGTGCTGTTGTTATCCTCCATAGCCATCTCAACCTCTAACGAGTAGGTTTATGCAGTCAAAGTTCATGCCATTAACCTTTATACAGCATACACTTGTAACTACCCTGGGGCTTGATGTAAAGTAGTAACTATAGTATGATCCCTCCTCTACCTCTTTATCGCTAACAATGTAAGCATCCAAGCCTAGCCTCCTTAGATGGTTCAGGAGTATGATCCTTATATCTGACTCTAGATACTCCTCTTCACCTTCACCTTTATGCTCATCTTCATCTCTCACATCAACCCTTTTTGCACCTCGCCTATGTGAGGTATCCATAACCCCATGATCAGCTCCTTTACCCTTCACACCTACACCTATAAACCAACATAAAATAAAGATTTTGAAATAGCATCTAGCTTAATCTCAGCAAAAGATTTAAGCATGGAGAGCCAATAGTATGCGATGATGAGGAATTATTATGTACGCATGCTGATCTGGATGGCAGTAAGCGCTGCAGTTAGTTTTATACTGATAAGGTTGTTTGGACTCATAATAGGGCTTGTACTCTCCTTTGCAATATTCATACTACTGAATATACTGGTGAATAGAAGGATGCTAAACTATGGTAGAGGCTCCTTCAGTGTTGGCATAACCTATAGATGTATAAACTGTGGGTATAGGTTCAAGGGCGGCTCATGTCCAAGGTGTGGCTCAAAGATGAAGCAGGCAGAGTTCTGAGGGGAAGATGGAGAGGAAGAGGGAGAGGGAGAGGGAGAGAAATTAATTTTAAATACCTTGCTAGGAGTACAATGGATATGAGCATACAAGAGATGCGTGTAAGGATATTTGAGGAGTTGAGCAAGATAGTAGATCCAGAGATAAACGTATCTATAATGGAGTTACAACTGGTAGATAATGTTGAGATAAAGGATGGAGATGTTAAGGTTGAGTTGCACCTTACAAGCCCATTCTGCCCTGCTGTATTTGGATTCAAGATTGCTCAGGATATAAGGGATAACCTGAAGAGGATAGATGGTGTTAAGGATGTGAAGGTTTTTGTTAGCAACCACTTCATGGCAGAGGTAATAAACAAACAGGTTAATGAAGGCTTTAGCAGTAGTAGCACTTACAAGTAAGAGATAGATGGATGTGCTGATGTGTGAATAGATAGTAGATAGATAGATTACTTTGGTTCTCTTCTATACAGTTCTGCTACAACCTTGCTATCCCTATTCATACCAAGAAGGTATGCTCTAAGCAACTGTATCCCTAGAGCAGGGTCAACGCCCTTTGGGCATACCATACTGCACGAGCCAGCAAAGTGGCATCTCCATACCCCGTGCCTATCATCAACTATCCTTAACCTCTCATCAGTAGCCTTATCCCTGCTATCTATAAGGTATCTATACATCTGTGCCAATGCTTGAGGACCAGGGAACCTTCTATCTGTAGCAACTGTAGGGCATGCTGCATAGCATAGCCCACACTTTATGCAGTATGAGAACTGGAGGTACTTCTCAACCTCCTCAGGCTTCTGGATGAACTCTCTACCATCTATGCTCTCTGCTACCTCATTTATAATGTAAGGCTTCATGCTCTTATGCTTTGCAAAGAATGCTGTAAAGTCTGCTGCTAGATCCCTTATTATTGGGAAGTTTGGCAATGGTCTACAGGTTACAACATCGCTACCCAACTCGTATACCTTTGTGTAACATGCAAGCCTTGGTATACCATTTATAAGCATACCACAAGAGCCGCATGATGCCATCCTGCATGAGTATCTCAACGCTATGCTATGATCCTTATGAGCCTTTATGTACAGTAGAGCATCAAGCACGGTAGTCCATCTCTCAGCCTCAACCTCAAACTCATCATACCTTGCATCTGTATCATGTGCTGGATTGTACCTGAATACCCTTATCTTAACCCTCTTTGCCATGATGCTCACCTACATATCATACCATACTACTCTACTACCCCATCATGCTTGCAAGGAGTATGGTTCTTGTTCCATACACTATTACTGCTACTGCACCAGCAATACAGAGCCATTTAACAGCACTCTCCCATCCATCTCCTTGCCTCAACTCAAGCAGTATAACCCTGAGCCCATTGAACCCATGTATAGCAACTGTAACAAGTATCAGTTCTAGGACTAATGAGTATGAGATGTTCTTGTAGTTTGCTATAACATTCTCGTACTCTAAACTAGCACTGTAACCCTCTGGCACTGTTAGTCTGAAGAGTATATGTATTGCTACAAGGACTATAGCTGCAAGGCCAGTGTAGTAGTGGATCTTCATTATACTGCTCTCCCTAACCATATGGCTCACCTGCTCACATCATACCTCTCCAAAGAGCACATAAGCCCCATACATCATTGCTAGGGCAGCAAGTGCTACACTCACCCATATACATGCCTTCATTCCAAGCCCTAGGGATGTTGGCTTGTATGGGTACTCTGGCCTACCTGGTCTCCCAATTCCCTTGCCATGCTCAGCAATGTAAAGCCTAACACCGTTTGCAGCATGGAATACACACATCCCTATAACCACCATAAGTACTATATGCCCCTCAGTTGTCTGGGTAACTGCAAGCATCTTCTCCCATGCATTCTTCCCATAAACTATGTTACTGGTCTCTATAACATGTGCTATGAAGTAGGCTAGAAGCCCCAAGCCTGTAAGCCTTTGGAGCCAGTATGCGAACCTATTAGCCCCATACCTTGTGGGGTTCAGCCAGCCCTTTATACCCTCCCTATTCTCCTTCATATGCAAGAGAGGGCTACACCTGCATATATATGAGTAACTGAGCTTCACTTGCTAATAATGCTAGTTACTGTTAAGACTTAACATGAATAATGGTATATGATATTGGTCAGTACTTCCTCTCTGCAGGTTGATATCTAGTTATCCTTACAGGCAGATATGTTATCTGAGGTCCATCCTCACCGTAGTAGGCTAGTGTATGCTTGAGGAAGTTAATATCATCCCTCTTCGGATAATCAAGCCTTGCATGTGCGCCCCTAGACTCTAGCCTTCTATATGCACCAACAAGAACAACCTCACACACCCTTAGCATGGAATCCAACTCTAGAACATGTATGAAGTTAGTATTGTACTCCTTGGCCTTGTCATCAACATGCCTCCATGCCTTCTCCCTTAAGGCTCTAACCTTCCTTATACCCTCTGCTAGAGACTCTCCAGTTCTAAACACATATGCATGCTCATCCATAACCTTGGTCAATGCCTCCCTTACCTCATATGGATTCTCATCACCAGAGCCATGGAAGATACCATCGTATATCCTCTTCTCCTCACTTGCAATAGCATCCCTTGGTATGCTGTTATCAGCACTCCTACTGCTTATCAACCTAAGAGCATGCTTTGCTGCCAACTCTCCAGTTATCCTTCCCCATACAAGGCACTCAGCAGTTGAGTTTGCCCCTAGCCTATTTGCACCATTTATGCTTACACATGCAGCCTCCCCTGCTGAGTACAATCCCTCCATCTCAGTCTTCCCATCTATATCAACGTGTATCCCTCCCATCATGTAGTGGCATACTGGCCTTATAGGTATAGGCTCATCTATTGGGTCTACACCAGCAAATTTGATGGCTATCTCCCTTATACCTGCTAACCTCTCCTTTATCTTCTCCTCCCCTAGGTGCCTTAGATCTAGTAGCACATAGTCCATGCCAGTATCCTCATCCCTGTAACCTCTACCCTCACTTATCTCAGTTATTATTGCTCTTGATACAACATCCCTACTTGCTAACTCAAGCTTGTTTGGGGCATACTTCTTCATGAACCTCTCACCATCCTTGTTTATAAGGTAGCCCCCCTCCCCCCTTGCCCCCTCAGTTATCAGTATGCCAGATGGTATTATCCCAGTAGGATGGAACTGAACAAACTCCATATCCTTCAACGCTAGCCCTGCCCTATATGCTAGATCTATACCATCTGGTGTTGATGATAGTGCATAGGTAGCAAAGGAGTATATCCTTCCTGCACCTCCAGTTGCTATTATCCCTGCTCTACCTTTGAATGCTGTAAAGTTCCCACTTGCAATCTCTATGGCTGTGAAGCCCTTGAATGTATGGTTCTCATGCAGTATGGAGGTTACGAACCATTCGTTGTAGAAGTGTATGTTATCGTACTTCAATGCTGTATCATACAAGGTCTGCATCTCGTAGAACCCAACCTTATCCTGAGCAAACGTTGCCCTAGGGTAGTTGTAGCCCCCAAACCACCTCTGTGCTATCCTACCATCCTCCCTCCTAGACCATGGCATCCCCCAGTGCTCCAACTGGTATATCTCTTGTGGTATTATGCTAACGAACCTCTCAACCGCATCCTGATCTGCAAGGTAATCGCTCCCCTTTATAGTATCATATATATGGGATTCTAGGTTATCGCCCTCCTCAGGGTAGAGTACTGCTGCCGTGCCCCCTTCTGCTGAGACGGAATGGGAGCGCATGACCTGCACCTTTGAGATCACTGCTATGCTTATATCCTTGCTTGTCCTTGCTGCCTCTATCGCTGCCCTAAGCCCTGCCAACCCTGAGCCCACTATTATCACATCATGATCTATTACCTCTACCAAATCGATCAAGTAGGTGAAGACCCTCAACTATATATTATGTTTGCTTGAATGCTCTGCTGTGTCTGATATGCTAGAGCAAGAGGATAGTGGGCATGAGCATGAAGATGATCAAGAGCAGGAGCAGATGCTTATAAAGAGGTTTGAGGAGCTGGTAGCAAAGTATGGGAAGAGTGAGAACCTGAAGATGTTCATATACTACCATAAGCCTGGTTCAAGTATCAAGCATCCTCCAGATGTTACCGATAACATAATATATGTTCTGGATGGGAAGAGAGTTAAGGTTAGGTGCAGGTGTGGAGCATCGCTAGACCTTACAGATTACAGTAAGATAGATAAGGTTGATTGATGATCTGACTTTAGTGTAGTAATTACTTCGCTACATAATCAGCAGGAATGCTACTAGGATGAGCATATTTGCTAGAGTTACAAGGGAGCCTATCTTGAAGAACTCTAGGAATGTGAACCCATACTTCCTTGCTGCTTCAAGTATGATGAGGTTACTTGCTGCTCCAAGTATGGTAAGGTTCCCTGCAAGGGTACTTGCACCAGCAAGTGTAATCCATGCCTTGATATCATCGCTTGAGAAGCCCTGCTCATGCATAACGTTCAGGTAGAATGCTACAAAGGGTACATTGCTCATGAACTGGCTCAGGAATGTGCTTATAGATACTATGGCAAGTATGGTTGATGGGCTTGTTGGTTCACTAGCATCGCTATCGAGCTGGAGTGGGGAGAGTATGCCTGCAATCATTGCTATTATACCTGCCTTTGAAAGTGCGTCCATTAATACAAACATACTAATGAAGAGCACTATTATGCCCCAGTTCATATGCTTAAGTATAGCAACCCTATCCCTTGAGTATGCTAGCATGAGCAGCCCTCCAACAAATGCTATATGGCTCATATCAAGCATAGGTTCAAGACCTACTGCTCTTGCTATACTCACCATGAAGAATCCAAGTACCACAGCAGAGACTACAAAGATGCTTATCTTTGCCATCCTAGGCTCATAAATCATACTCTTTGGATCATGATGAGCATGATCATCATCAAGATTGATATCAACACTCATACCCTTGAGATGGTTCCTATAATACCATCTTAGCAGGTAGTACGTTACAATATAGTTGGTTATGGTAGGTAATGCTAGATACTTCATAAACTCTAGCATAGGAGCCTTCATGCCACTCTCAACTGATATTAGGAAGTTCTGGGGGTTTCCTATAGGTGTCATAGCACTCCCTATCGTAACAGCAAATGCTAGTACGATGAGAAGTGGTTTAGGATCTATGCCAAACCTTGACATGCCCAGTAGTATAGGTGTTGCAGCCAATGCTATTGTATCATTCATAAGGAAGGCTGAGAGGGTGCCCATAACAACGAGGATGAATAACAGTAGCCTATCCATGCTCCTTGTACGCTTGAGTATACTTACAGTTATATGCTGTATGATCCCTACCCTCTCAAGCACTGCTACCATCATGAACATGCCCAGAAGGAAGATTATAACATCCATCTTAACTGCTCTATAGGCATCTTCTATGCTTATGGTCTGTGTTGCAAGCATTGCTAGAGCACCTATTAGCATTGGTATCCATACAGGGATGCTGAACCTTCCTACCCTCCTTACTGCTATCAACCCATAGACAAGTAGAAATGTTAAGAGTGCATATATTGCAGTCATAGATTGGGTCTTCTAGAGTCTGCTATAGAAGCAGAGCCAGTTAGTAATAAACGTTGTTAAGTTTAAGAGTTACATTATACTACTCCCTTGTATGGATGTGAAGAGTAAGGTAAGGGATATCATAGCAAGGGAGGTTGGTATTAAGGGTATAGATGCTAAAGTTGAGTGCTTTGCCTGCCATGTCATGTATACCGTTATGCGTGAGTGCAACATCGATGAGGCTACAGCAGCAGATCTGCTCTCACAGGTGCTTAGTGAAGATTCAGCATTGAATGAGAGGTTCATACAGGCTATGGAGTATCTACATCTGTACTCAAGGGCTAGAGCACTATGGTTCTACAACAAGGATAGGGTAGAGAAGGATGCTTATCTTACAATGCATGTAAGGAATGCTATTGCAGAGATCGAGCATGAGGCTAGGGAGTATGGTAGTGATGCTGTGCTTAGAAGACTGCTGTTATCATACCTCTCAACGTATATCGCTCAGGTGATAGGCATGGATCTACATGCTAGTACTGAAGAGTTATACTACCTGCTGAGGAAGAAAGGTGAGCTAGAAGAAGAGATAAAGAAGATAATTAGATAAAAGAGGAAAAAGAATGAATTAGTCCCTCTTGGTTCTAAGTACCCTGTAGCCTGCAAATGTTGCTATCCCTGCACCTGTTACTGCTACTGCACCTAGCATGCTCTCAGGTACAACCATGAATGGTAGCACTATATTATCCTCAAAGACTCTAGCACCAAAGTTACCTACTATGGCACCAAAGACCTCCCATGTGCTTCCAGGAGGCTCATTGGTATCACAACCATCATTTGCAATATTAAAGGTTAGAGCAGCATCTGTAGGATAGACCTTTGTTAATGTTAGTGTTGTTGGACCAGTGCCAGATAATGGCTCTAATATTGTACATACATCACCATCAGGCTCCTCTACATTCAAGTAAACCAACTGTACAAATGCTCCAGGGGGCAAGATTATCTGTAGTGTTATTGTAGTTGTACCTCCAGGAGCAGGGATTGGTGCTGGATTGACTGTGTACTGTACACTGTATGCCTGTGCATGGACCTGGATTGACTGTGTACTGTACACTGTATGCCTGTGCATGGACCTGTTGTGCTGGCAGATTAAGCAGTAGTACTGCAACACCTAGTACTGCTAGCACTC
>BEHG01000023.1 GCA_002898655.1 archaeon HR04 | reverse complement strand
CCTTCTCATATCCATTACTCTTTACTCTAACAGTTAGAGTTGAAGGATCGAATGTTACATTCCTTCCTCCCCTTCCTCCTATATCTTCAGCAACTATACGTATCCTGTACGACTTTAGCATCTCCTTAACCTTCTCAGCATTCCTCTCCCCTATATTGAACATATCATCATCACTCTCATGTGTAAATACTCTAGCCCCTCCAACTATCTTAGCCTTAAGATTGTTGATATCTGCTCCTTGATTGATCAATTCATCTACAAGGTTCTTTATCCCAGTATCTGCATACTTTGCCTTTGTATCATCACGAGTATCATTACTGCTATAGTTGTTATCCTTTCTCTTCTTGGTTGGAAGCATTATATGAGCCATACCTGCTATCTTGCTCTTCTCATCATATATACAACATGCTATACATGACCCCACTATAGTTGTTAATGGAAGATCTTTACTTACTGCTAACTCACCTATCTTTACATGTACTGTAGCATTACTCCTATTTCTAACAGCATTTGTAACTGAACTCATCTCTATCACTCATTCAATTACATTGCATCGACTAGCCTCTTTGCATCCCTGGTTGGTATGAGCACTGATATATGTAGTACAAGGTCTTTGTTAATCATAAAAGATAACTTGCAATCAGCATATATGAACTCGGTAGAGTCGCTATCAGCAACTATATACTCAAGTATGCTTGCTAAGCTATCCTTTGCATACCCTGGTGCTGTACAGTTTATGTTGAAGCCAGTAAAGTGTGTAAGAGCGTTGGTGAATGCTCCTGCTAGGAGTATGTTACCAAATTCTGCTATTGCTGATGTTGTAAGTTCATCTGCCTCAACACCATCATCTATAGCATTACTTATCAGTATTGATGCCAATTTCTTCCCATTCTCAACCTCTATAACAAGTAAGAGTGTAAGCATTATCTCTCCTATACCCTTGATGTAGACAGCAAATACAACATGTTCTGGATCAAACTTCTCATATATATCATCCAAGGTTATATACTCTATGCTTATAGAATCTACACTGCTCTTATCGTTTAACATTGTATCTATTGCATTAATACACCGCTCAAGTATGGTTAATCTTAGAATATTTGAGATAATATCTAGCCTGCTATCACCTCTCTGCAACCCATTTGTATTATCTACATCTCCTCCTGCTGTGATACTCATACACTAGATTGATTTGGAGGGGGAATTATCGTTTAGTCTGTCACATCAATTTAATACATACAGATAATATAGAGTACTTACATACAGATGCTTAATTATAGATTGTACTATCTAGATCTATGCATAGGGATGGTAGGAGAGTTGTAGTATCATTAATGCTGATACTGATCCTAGCAATGATGATAACATCACAGACATTGTTGGCTAATGCCCAGACTAGCAATGATAAGAAAGATGAGAATATCAATAATGATCTTAAGGATAAGAGAACAACATTTAGACTAAAGTTATCTACACTGCCAGAGAAGCTGGTTAGAGGGGAAGATGCCTACCTCATCATCCAGATGCAAGATAGCAGAAGCAATCCTGTACAGTTTATGCCAGAGATAATAAGCATAAGTGTATTGGATGATGGTGCCATAAGCATAAGTGATAGCATTGAGAAGATTGGGAATGCATATGCTGTAAAGATCAGACCATTGAAGAGTGTAGAGACAAAGATAACCGTAGTTGCCAAAGGGTTAGGCAGCATGCTAGAGACGATAAATGTCAAGGTACATGAGTCGTTGAGTAAACCAAGTAAATTGGCATTAAACATAAAGCCCTCTAATCTTTCATACATAGGTCCTAGGGAAGGCTATATTGCTGTACAGTTACTAAATGCAAAGGATGAGCCAGTGTATGCAGATACTGACTACTTGATAGAGTTGAACTCATCTAACATAGATCTCTTAGTTAATAACATTATAATAAAACAGGGTACAAACTATGCTTATATACCATTCAGCATAAAGGATACAGCATCGCTCTCAAGTCCATACATAACAATCACTGCTAAACATGGTAACATGTATGCTGAAGGCATGATAAGGGTTGAGAGGCTGGATAAGCAAATGCTAAGGTTATACGTTATGGATATGGTTCCAGCGGTAAGGGGGCACAAGGTATATGCCTTTGTACAACTTCAGGATCCTAATGGGAATGCTATATATGCTGAAGAGGATATGCGAGTTGAGGTAAAGCCAGATAGCATGTTGCTTATTGGAGGTAGTGGCACTATAAGGAAGGGTGAGAGTACAACAGTCATCTCTCTTTACGTTAACACAGATAAGAGTTGTGATGAGATTCTACAGAGCAAGGATAAGAGTACAGCATGTGTTGGTATAATCGCTAGCAGCAGTAACCTTACCAGCAATAAAGCCATGGTTAAGTTGGTAGAACCAGTATATGTTGATGGTAGTAAGTATATAAGTGAGAGTAAGGAGATGAAGATAATACCAAGGCTCTTCCCAGATAGCATGCCTATAATTGTTGATGGGAGGAGTAAGGTTATAGGAGCAGTACAGTTAATGGTTGATGTTGCTAATGGGAAGGGTAGCAATGGTGGTAGTGATAGAAGCGTTGGTAATAGCCTAAGACCGCTAATAGTACCTTTGGATACCCCTATAGATATAGTATCAGATAACAGACTTGCTGTAGAGGATACAAGGGTTACAATAGCAAGGGGCGAGTCAGCAGCACTCATAAATGCTAAGGTAGGTTATAATGCATCAGAGACGAGGATATACACCATCTCGGATTATGTGGATGATACATCTTTCAGTTTGAACCTACAGGGTCATAAGGATGTAACCATTGTAGGTGAGCCATTGCTAAGCAGGGTATCCAAAGGGATGGATATACCCTTCATAATATACTTCAAGGACTCCAATGGTTACTCATCATATGCACCAGATGATATGAGTCTAAGGATAGGAGGAGGGGGGAGTGATGATAAGATAGAGGTTATCAAGAGCAACGTTATTGCTAGAGGTAGTGCAAATGCTATAGTTCACTTGAGAACCGTTAAGGAAGGAGGGGATGCTACACTGTATGTGGAGGCTATAGGCTCTGTTACAAGGTATGCTAACACTGGAAGTATAAGCATAACCAGCATAGATGACATTAAGGTTAGCATAAATATGCTTGATCCCATACTATCAAAATCAAAGGTATTTGCATCGCTTGAGTTGGTTGATGCTGATGGTTACCCTGTTCATGCAAGAAGCGATGTTAGAGCACTGATATTCTCACCAGGATTAGATGTACCAGATATGCTTGTTATTCCAAAAGGCAAGTACTTTACATTATTCACTGTTGAAGCAAGTAATCCTAGCAGTTATGGTTCAACAGAGATAACAGCTATGGTAGATGGGTTTGGTATAATAAAGAGGGATGTGAAGATTATAAGCAACGAACCTCCTACTCTGAAACTCTCTGCTCCAGAGAGTGTTAAGCCTATGGATCAGTTCGATGTGATGCTTGATGCATCTTATGCAGAAGTGAAGTTAAGTAATATGCAAGTTAGTTGGAGTAGTGATCTTGCTATACTAACAAACATGTATGATAACAGTACTAATGAACAAGGTAATGCAATGGCAAGGTTCATAGCGTATAAGGAAGGGATTATAACTGTAACTGTAAATATCTCTGGCTATGGTATTGAGGAGAGTGCAAGCATAAAGATCAACAGCATAGATAACAATAATAATAATAGAATAGATGAGGACAATTATAACAAGAGCGATGGAAACATTGCTTATGGTAATACCAGTGATGATGCAAATGCTACAACTACAGAGATCACTAACATAATCAATGAACTTCCTATTGATGCTGAATATCTTTTAATGTTACCAGCAGTAGGAGGTATAGTGACATGGTATGTAAGCAGGAAGATAAGAAAGAAAGCATAATAATATAATATAGCAGATCTTGTAATATAACAGATAATATTATTATTTATATTAGTTCTTGTATAATCAATGAATGCAATCCAGAGGAGTAGTTCTCATAACCTTGCGATAGTGCATGTGCAACTATGCATCTCTTCCCTTTAACCTCTCCTACAATGAACTCTCTAGTATTATTGAATAGTTCATTTCTTCCATTGAACTCTATGGTATCAAATACCTTTCCAGCAGAATCTGCAAATATTAGCCCTTCATTGTTTGTTATACATGCCCTTGTGTACCTCTTCTCCTTATCCGATAATGGTATATTCTCAACTATCCCCTGAGCAAACTCCTTCCATTTGAATATGTTTGCTAACACCCCTATAATACTACCAGAATCATCCCTTATAACACTTGAGAATATAAACACTAGCCTGTTATCTGCCAATGGAGAGTAATTAGGATACTCAAACCCAAACCTGCTCTTGAATGCTGTCTTGAACCACTCAGCATCCTTACAGTTCTTCCCCTTCAGAGTAGGATTCTTACCACTTGCAACTATATTTCCATCCATATCGCATACAACTATATCATGATACACTGTATAAGCATCAAGTATTATTGATAATCTCTTCTCAACGTTTCTTATACTATCCCTACTATTCTTACTCTTCAACGCTTCTATAACATATGAATCATGAGCCCACCATGTAACATCACTAGCCCTCTCATATAGGCTCCTATCAACTATATCTATATTTGTTAATGCAATATCTGCCAATCTATTACCTTTAACTATAATAGACTGTTCCCTTATTACATTGCTTAGCTCCTGCATATTCATCTCATCCTTTATTCTCCTCGTTATACTCTCAACCTTCTTATTCAACTCACTCATGTAACTTGCAACAACGCTGAACGTCTTCCCTGCCTCACCTGCCCTTGCTGCTTCTATTAGTGCATTAACTGCTAATAGGTGTATCTCCTCGTTTATCTTCTCTATCTCCTCTATAGCCTTAATGGTGTTATCTGTTAACCTGTATGCTAGATCTGCTATCTCCTCAAGCGTAGCCTCCTTACCTTTACTATTGCCATTATCCCTGCTCAGCGTAGAGCCAACAGTTTGCATGTTTATATTCTATAACAATAATTTATTAAGTATGTGTAGTAAAATACGAAACAAACAATACCTTATCTTAACCTCTAACTCTATTAGATGCATGAATGTGAAGTGGAATATACAGCATAAGTTCGCTGTAACGTTCGTATCAATGGCAGTAATACCGTTGGTTGTTGTATCGATGATCTTGTTAGAGGGTATAAGGGATAACCTACTAGATGTGATAGGTACAAAGTACAGTAGCCTAGCAGAGGATAGAGCCAACATAGTCAAAAGTGTTATAGATACAAGGATGAAGCAGGCATCTATACTTGCATCAAATATAGGACCAAATATGAAGGATGAGCAGATTGTTAGGAGCAACATAGGATATCTATGGCAAGAATTGAATGCTGTAGGAGCAAATCCTAAGGTAATATACATTACAGATGATACTGGCAAAGTTATAGCAAGTAGTGATAGGAGCAAGGAAGGGAGCAGTATAAGAGAGCATGAGATATTTGGCAATGTTATCAATGGCAAGAATATAGGAAAGATAAGCAAGGATGATCAAGGCATGGTACTGCTTATAGGTGCACCAATTATACAGGCTGATGGTAAGGTTATAGGCACTGTTATATTCGAGACTAAAGGAGGAGTATTCGTCAAGGCATTACTCAATAGAGAAAACCTAGGAGAGACTGGAGAGACCTACCTTGTTAATGAGGCAAGGTTGATGGTTACACCATCAAGGTTCATTGAGGGAGCAGAGTTCAAGCAGGTTGTAGATACCCTCCCTGTTAGAGAATGCTTCACCAATGGTAAGAGTATAAAGGCTCAAGTATATCCAGATTATAGAGGTATTCCAATATTTGGGAGTTCATACTGTATGAATGACCTTGGGCTAGTGCTTCTTGCTGAGATAGATGAGGCTGAAGCACTTGCCCCAATACATACAATGGAGCAGAATACATGGTTTATCACTGGCGCTATAGGAGGGGGTATAGGTGCATTCTCACTCTTCATGAGCAGATCTATAGCAAGACCATTGATAATGATAAGCAACAAGATAGGCATGTTAGGCTCTGGCAACCTAGATATAAGCATAGATGGTGTCAAGAACAAAGATGAGATTGGTAGTTTAGCATCATCCCTTAATAGCACTATAGCCTCATTCAGAGAACTCATAAGCAATGTTAAGATTAGTGCTGATAGTGTTGCTAGTAATGTTGATGAGTTAGGAGTATCTGTTGAGCAGATAAACTCATCTATGCAGCAGATCTCTACAGGTATACAGCAAGTATCAAGGGGCTCACAAGAGCAAGCAACAAGAATAAATGAGATAAGCAAGAATGTTGAGAATATAACAATAAGCATAAACGATACAAACAAGAAGATGAATACACTTGTAGAGTTCTCCAATGATGTTACAGATACTGTAAGGAAAAGCATGAACTTTGCAGAGCATGCAAGTAGTAGTCTAGAGAGTATGATGAATGTAAGCAATGAATCATCTAGCAAGATGAATATGTTGCTAGAGAAGACAGCTAAGATAACAACAGTGTTAGATGTTATACAGAAGATTGCAGAGCAGACCAATATGCTTGCACTCAACGCGGCTATAGAGGCAGCAAGAGCAGGGGAAGCAGGGAGAGGATTTGCTGTCGTTGCTGAAGAGGTTAGAGCATTAGCAATTAACTCTTCAAAGGCAAGTGGAGAGATAGCAAAGATAATAGAGGAGATACAGAATGATGCTAAGAGCACTGCTGATATAATAAATGCGAATGCAAAGGAGGTTGGTGAGGGCAAAGCGGTTATAGAACAATGCATAAGAGGTTTAGAGAATATAGCATCAAAGGTTCAGGAGATGGTAAGGCTGATAAACGGGGTTAGTTCACAGCTCCAAGAACAGATAAACTCTATAGATGATATAAACAAGAGCATATCTGAGATAGCTGCTGTATCTGAAGAGAATGCATCAGCGACTGAGGAAGTAACTGCTGCAATTGAGGAGCAGAGTGCAGCATTGCATATTATAACAGAGAAGGTACAGGAACTTATAAGGTTGAATGAGAATCTCAGAAGATCAATAGCAGGATTTAAGTTGGATATGAATAATAATAATAAGAAGAAGGATGATGGTAAGCGTGGAGATGTTATTCAGAGTTATGAAGATGATGGTAAGAAGCTAGAAGGGATTACCAGGATAGATGGTAGCAATGAAGGTAAGAGCAGCAAGAAAGGTAAGATAATAGAGATCAAAGCATATAATAATGCAAGAGACGGTAATGGGAGTAACGGTATAGATGATGGTATGACAAAAGATAAAGATAAAGAGAAGAGAAGAGAAGAGAGGTGAGTTATATGATGAGCAGCGACATACTTAACCTACTTTTATTTAAACTAGAGATGAGTGATGGGAATACTGAGTACTATGCAGTTGATGTAAATAAGATATATGAGATAAGGGCTATGGAGAAAGTAACAAGGGTACCAGATGCAAGGATAATATCTGGCATAATGAACCTCAGAGGCAAGATAATCTCTGTTGTTGATATAAAGAATATTCTAGGCTATAACAGTAGCGTAGAACCAAAGAGGATATTAATTGCTGATGTTAATGGTACAATGCTAGGTCTTATGGTTGATGATGTTGAGCAAGTAGCAAAGGTAGCAAGTGATAACATAGAGTTAAATGCATCTATACTTGATAATGTGCCTTACATAAAAGGGATAATAAAGATGCAGGATAAACTGGTTGTCTATCTTGATATTGATAAACTCTTTGATATGAAAGGAGGTGTAGGCTAATATGGTACCAAAGAATCTCATCAAGATACTTGTTGTTGATGATGCTGCATTTATGAGGCTAGTGCTTAAGGATATACTGAAGAACCTTGGATATACAAACATAATAGAGGCAGCGGATGGACTCATGGCTATAGAGCAGTATAAGAAGTTCAAACCAGATCTAGTAACTATGGATGTTAACATGCCAAAGATGGACGGTGTGCAAGCATTGAAGCAGATAATAAAGATAAATCCTATGGCAAAGATAATAATGGTTACAGCGGTTGAGCAACGCTACATAGTGCAAGAAGCAATAAGGAATGGAGCAAAGGACTATATAGTTAAACCATTCGATCGTGCAATGGTTGGTACCGTGATAGAGAGAGTATTGAACACAAGATGAGTAAGTAACGAATTAATTAGGTGAATTATCAATGTCAACTACTGACAACAATAATAGCAGTAGCAACAATAAGAGGATCAACATTGTAATAGTCAATGACTCTCCATACTTCTTATCTATACTAGAGGATATCGCTAAAGGTAACAACTTTAATGTAATAGGCAAGTTCACTAATGCAAGGAATGCATTAAGTTTCATCTACAATAGCAATTATGTTGATGTAATACTGCTAGATCTTGAGATGCCAGATATGGATGGTATATCATTTATTGAGCAGGTATTGAGCAAGAGGTTCGTGCCTATTATAGTAACAACTAACTATGATGAATCGTGGATAGCAAAGATATCTAACATAGGAGCAATTGATTTTATTAGTATGAATAACAAGCCTATCAATGAATTGAAGAGTACGATAGCACAGAAGATAAGGATAGCATATATGATGAATTCAATGGTAAGATCGAGTTGTAGAAAAGCAAGCAGTAACATCAATAACAATAGATATGTCCATTATGACGGAAAGATAGTTATCATAGGGGCATCTACTGGTGCACCAAGGATAGTTGCAGATATACTTACATCAATACCTCCAAGCATAAATTCTTGTATAATTGTAGTGCAACATATGCCAAAAGGATTCACTGACACATATGTCTCCATGTTATCTAGCAGAGCAAACATAAAGGTTAAGAGAGCAGAAGATAGGGATAGAATAGTGAATGGCATCGTGCTAGTTGCTCCAGCAGATTACCATCTTATAGTTGATAACAACCATGTTAGGCTAGAACAAGGGCCAAAGTATGCTCATGTGAGACCATCAGCAAACGTAACTATGGTAACGGCAGCAAATATGTATGGACCAAATGTTATAGGAGTGCTTCTCTCTGGCATGGGCTTTGATGGTGCGTTTGGTATGAAGGTTATAAAGATGAATGGAGGGTTTACAATAGCACAGGATGAAAGTACATCTGTTGTATTTGGTATGGCAAGAACAGCATGCATGGTAAATGCTGTAGACCTTATCCTTCCAGCATGTAAGATTGCAGATGCAATAATAAGAGCGGTTAGGAGGTTAGTATAATTAATGAGCGATATTAGCAATAACAAGGAGTATAGAGAGTTATTTGTAATAGAGGCAAATGAGCATATACAGAACATGAATAATGAACTCCTAGCCTATGAGCAGGATAATGCTAGGGAGCATATAGACAGCATATTCAGATCAGTACATACTCTAAAAGGTATGGCAGGTACAATGGGTTATGAGAATATAAGGATTCTATGCAAGACAATAGAAAATGTGCTAGATGCACTAAGGAATGGAAGGTTAATGTTTGAGAAGAGTATAGCAGATACACTATTCAGGTGCTTTGATATTCTAAACAAGCTTGTTAATGATGAACATGCGTTGATAGATATCTCATCATATCTAAGCAGTCTATCATCAATTATGGCTAGTGAAAATAAGACTTGTGTTGTGAGAAATAACAGTAGTGATGATGGTAATGGTAGTGCAAATAATAATAATAAGAATGAAGTTACTAATGATAATGATAAACTACCTACAACTATAACAGTTAAGCTTGATGATCTAGATAGGCTTGTTGACCTTGTAGGGGAGTTGGTGATAGCAAAATCAAGGTTAAAGGGGATGGTTACAAATAATGCTAATGGTATGGTAGATGCTCAACTTACACATCTTGATAGACTTATCTCAGACCTCCAGTACAGTGTTATGAAGTTAAGGTTAGTCCCATTAAGTACTGTATTCAGTAGGTTTCCAAGGCTAGTTAGGGATACAGCATCCAAACTTGGTAAGGAGGTTAGACTTGAGATTGAAGGGTCTGAGATAGAGGTTGATAGGAGCATACTCCAAGCCATAACAGATCCATTAGTACATATGATAAGGAATGCTATAGATCATGGGATAGAGGGTAGAGAAGAGAGGATGAGCAAGGGTAAGGAGCCTACAGGGCTTCTACGCATAGCAGCAATCAAGGTAGAGGATAGGATAAGCATAACGGTTGAGGATGATGGTAAAGGTATAGATGTTGATGCACTGAAGAAGAAGGCTGTAGAGAAGGGTCTGATAAGTGGTGATGAAGCAGAGAGGATGAGTGATGAGGATGCGCTGAGGCTTATAGGTACTCCAGGGCTATCTACTGCTAAAGAGGTTACAGACATCTCTGGCAGAGGTGTTGGTATGGATGTTGTATTCAAGCAAGTGAGCAGGTTTGGAGGTTATGTCAAGATAGAGAGTAGGAGGGATATAGGCACTAGGATAACACTTTACATACCAATGAACGTATCCATAATATCTGGTCTCATGGTATATGTACACGGTGAGAGGTACATAATACCCTCATCTAATATTGTAACAACAATGAAGGTTAAGAATAGTGAGATCATGCATATACATGGTAAGAGGGTAATAAGGATGAGGGATAAGGATGAGGGTGATAAGATAATACCCATTGTAGAGATGGATTACATGCTAGGCATTAATGGTTATAGTTATGGTGGTGATGGTAGTGCTAAGAATGGTGATAGCAGCAATGATAGTAGTAGTATAGTTATAGTTAACAGCAAAGGCAAGAGTATAGGATTTGTGGTTGATTCATTCGAGTATATGAAGGAGGTAGTGGTTAAACGGGTTGTAGGACTGAATGGAAGGTTCGTTGATGCTACAATAGCTTCAGATGGCTCAGCAGTACTCATACTTGATATATCTCAGTTGGTAAGGGGTTGATATTTATATAATATTAATCAGATATTTGATTGTGACTGACTAATGTACATATGGTACTTTAATACTACTAACATTATTGCTAATAAAATCCCTGCTTCTGCTATTATGAATCTATCTAGATAAATAAGCTGTTATGCTAAGTTAATCTTGAGTCTGCTAATCTATCTACCTACTTCCTCTACTCCTCCTTGTATACAACATTGCAGCAAATGACTATCCTACTATGCCTATGGCTCCTAATACCAACTCTAGAACAACATTGAACGTTATATTGAATGTTGTTGTAATTGATCATCTACTTCTTTATAGTGTATGTCCCTGGAATGCTTGTATCACAACCTTCTCCTGAAGTCATTAGGATATCTTGCTATGAATGAACCATATGGAGGTACTACTACGGCCAATGTATTATATGTACTTGTCATTAGGTGTTGCTACTATTAAGCCTGTTTGACTGGACTACTACTATCATGTTAGATGTGAATATTATATCTACTGAACCACCAGATGGTATATAATAACTCTTGGCTATGCTACAATTGCTACTCATACGTTTACCAGGATGGAGGAAGAAGATGGTTAGCAGCACTCTACTCCCACACCATCTCTGATAATTGTTGTTGTTGCCATATCTTCAGCTCACTCCTCTGACTGTAATATTTTTATCATTCTACCCATGAGTGCTCCAACTATCATAGAATATACTATGCCATACTGGATGTGTAGCCCTATAGCATAGTAGATAACTCTAGCAAATGACAGGTTAAGGCCATCTAGAACTCTACCAGATCTATCAGTTGTGATACCATTATAACCTTCTAGTGTAGGCATAACTAGCAGATAGGATACTGGTAGGAAGAAGAGTAACCATACTAGCACACCAACTATAATACCATAGATGAGCGATGTGTTGAAGTTAGATACCATACTAAATAACCTTCTAACTACTACTATAGGGATAGATGCAACTAGGCCTATCAATGCCCCTGCAGTTGTATGCATGACCATACCCATCCCTAGAGCATCCAATCCATCAAATCCAAGTGAGTAACCTATTATGAGATAGAATAGACCATGAGGGTAGTTCATTAGTGCTTCACCAGCAAATATCAATCCTGCCACTACAAGAGTAGAGATGAACCCTGCTAAAAGTCCAACTGCCAGTATCTTCACACCCTCTTTAGCCTGAAGGTATAGGGGCATAATTAATTATATGCTAAACATATATTTTACCTTTATGCTTCTTTATTTTAAAATATAACTGGTTAGAGGTAATAATCATGCATTACTATAATTATTTTTGCATCACTCTATAAATTATGTGTATATAAATATTAACTAGTAGAATGGCATATAAGTTGGGGGAGAGAAAGGAGTAACATATGAGTGAAAGGAGTGCAATATACAAGATAAGATGGGAGATACTTGTAATGGCCATATCGCTGATCCTTATAGCAGTAGCGGTATATGCTATACCCAATGACTTTAGCCTGAAGATGCTCGAGCAGAGGGAGAAGCAGAGGGCATTGGAACAGGCAGCACAAGGGCAACAGAGTAGTGGTATTGGCAGCAGTATAGGAGGTGGAGGTTCTTCTATTCCATAATAATTTATATTATTACTATTAAGAATAAATAGAAATCTAGTTGGAGAATGTATACTCCCTGAAACCTTCTCCTCTCTTCCCTATGCTGACAAGCACGAACTCCTTGCTCTTACTAACTATTCTCTCCTCAACGCTTCTAAGCCCTCTATGTAACTGTTCATACTCCTCCATGCTTATCCTCCTCCTCTCCCCTATCTCCTTCTCAAGATCCATCTTGCTCACCACCTCCTTGTACCTATCCTGTATAACGCCAGAGAATGCCATTGCACTACACCCAGAGCCATATGATGCGAACCCTACCCTCAATCCTGCTAGATCCCTACCCTTCCTGTACTCATACTCTACCTCACTCCTGAAACCCATGTAGAGTGAGCCAGTGTATAGATTCCCAATCATCTCTGATGCCTTGAGCGAACTTGCTAACTTGTTATCAAAGACCTGCTTGTACTCCTCAGTCTCCATGAACCTCCTCCTGAACTCCTCATCCCTCTTCATGAACTCCTTATCTGAGAGTATGGCCTCTATCGTGCCCATACCCTCTGGAGGCTTAGGCTCCTCCATACCAATCTTCGCTAGTATCTGCTTCCATTTTGGTAGGTTCCTCCACTCATGCCTGAGCAGGAATGCTAGAGCATTCTTGCCCATCTTTGAGTATGGCAGATGCATCGCTAGGAGGTCTATATGGTCTATTATTGATTCATCTTGCCTCAACTTTATTAGCCCAGTCTCTATGGCCTTCTGTTTGTACATGAGCATTGCCTTCTTCACATAT
>BEHG01000022.1 GCA_002898655.1 archaeon HR04 | reverse complement strand
GATCAGGGCAGAACAGCAAGGATGATATGCGATGTTTACTGGGGCTACACAGGCGAGAGGCTATCAAGGGATCCTAGAGCAGTTGCACAGAGGGCTGAGAGTATGCTCAAGGCTGAAGGCTTCAAGGTATCCTACTGGGGTCCTGAGGTTGAGTTCTTTGTATTCAACAGGGTTGGATGGGAGGCTATGGTACCAAGCAGGGGCATATCCTACACAATAGAGAGTGTAGAGGCTCCATGGAGCAATGACTCATCACATACTCTAAGGTTGAAGGAAGGTTACATGCCTGCTGAGCCCTATGATACGCTAACCCATCTCAGGAATCAGTGTATGCAAGTACTTAATGACTACTTTGGCATACCATGCGAGGCACATCACCATGAGGTTGCAACAGCAGGGCAATGTGAGATAGATATGCGCTATGATACTCTAACAAATGCTGCAGATAACACGATGACATACAAGTATGTTGTTAAGAACATAGCAAAGATGAACAACCTAATCGCTACCATGATGCCTAAACCCCTTGCAATGGATAATGGCTCTGGCATGCATGTTAACGTGAGTTTATGGAATGATGGTAAGAATGAGTTCTATGATGCAAATGATGAGTATGCAGAGTTGAGCCAGATAGGAAGGTACTTTGCTGGAGGTATATTGGAGCATGCAGAGTCACTATGTGCAATAGTTGCACCAACAACCAACTCTTACAGGAGGCTGGTACCAGGGTATGAGGCTCCAGTATACATAGCATGGAGCAAGGGTAACAGATCAGCAATAATAAGGGTACCTGTGTACTTTAGAGGCAAGAAGCAGGCAGCAAGCAAGAGGATAGAGTTCAGGGCATCAGACCCATCATGCAACCCATACCTCTGCTTCAGTGCCATACTTGCTGCTGGCTTGGATGGGATAAGGAAGAAGAGGGATGCAGGGGAGCCTGTGGATGAGAACATATACCTTATGAGCGCTGAGAAGAGAAGAGCATTAGGGATAAGGCAGATCCCTCCAACGTTGATAGATGCTATTAATGCCTTGAAGAGCGATGACCTCTACCTAAAGTCTGTATTCACACAGGACTTGATAGATAAGATAATAGAGCTTGAGAGTAAGGATTACATGGAGATCAAGTCGAGACCCCATCCATATGAGTTCTACCTCTACTTTGATGTTTGAATAGTTTTAAATTTAGGTTATCCATCTGCTTATGCATGGTAGCAAGCAATGGGAATGGTAATGGTGATGATGAAGCGTACAAGCACTACAGCAATGTGTTGAGGCTCCTAAGAGAGCATCACTCTTGGTTCAATAGATGCATACCTTTGATAGCAAGCGAGAATGTGCCTAGTCCTGCTGTTAGGGAGGCTATAGTCTCTGACTTTGCAAACAGGTATGCTGAGGGATGGCCTGGTGAGCGTGTATATGCTGGATGTGTATACATAGATCAGGTTGAGTTGATATGCATAGAACTAGCAAAGAGGGTCTTCAGGGCTGAGTTTGCTGATGTTAGACCAGTATCTGGAGTGATAGCAAACCTTGCTGTATATGCTGCGTTCACAGAACCTTCAGATACCATGCTTGCTCTAGCAATACCAAATGGAGGACATATCTCCCATGGAAAGAGGGAGCATTCTGGTACCGCTGGTCTTGTTAGAGGATTGCATGTAGAGACTTTTGCATTCAACAAGGAGGAGATGAATATAGATGTTGATGCTACAATAAAGAAGGTTGAGGAGATGAAGAGGGATGGTAATGGCAAGGTTCCAAAACTTGCAATGTTTGGTGCAAGTCTCTTCCTCTTCCCCCATCCTGTTAAGGAGTTGGCAGATTACCTTCATGCAAATAACATAACAATATGCTATGATGCTGCACATGTTGCAGGGCTTATAGCAGGGAATGAGTTCCAGGATCCGTTGAGAGAAGGGGCAGATATAATGACTATGAGCACACACAAGACGCTATTTGGTCCTCAAGGAGGAATGATACTCTCATTTGAGAGGTATGGTGAGAGCATAAAGAAGGCTGTCTTCCCTGGCAACACTAGCAGCCATCATCTCCACAATGTAGCAGGTAAGGCTATAGCACTAGCAGAGATGCTTGCATTTGGTAGGGATTATGCTAGGCAGGTTGTTAGGAATGCAAAGGCATTGGCAGAAGCATTGTATAACCTTGGATTTGATGTACTTGGAGCAAGACATGGCTTTACAAGATCTCATCAGGTTGCTGTTGATGTGAGCAGGTATGGTGATGGAGGGAGCGTAGAGCAGATGCTTGAGAGGGCTGGGATCATATGCAATAGGCAGTTACTGCCAGGGGATATAAAGGCTGGAAGGAACTATAAGCATCCAGGGGGCATAAGGCTTGGGGCATCAGAGGTTACTAGGCTTGGTATGAAGGAGCAGGATATGGTTGAGATAGCAAGGTTCATCAAGAGGGTAGTTGTAGATAGGGAGGAGGTAAGCAAGGTAGCAGATGATGTGATGGAGTTCAGGAAGAGTTTCCAGAAGGTTCATTATGCATTCGATGATAGCATAGGAGCGTATGAGTACATCTCATTGGTAAGGGAGAGGTAAGTAAAGAAGAGGAGAAGTATGGATGGAGAGAGGAGGGAGGGAGAGGGGAGGGAAGGATGTGTGGATGATGAATGATCATGGATTGGAAGCAAACAGGTTTGATTTTATTATTCTCATCCATGGTTATCATTACTATCGATCATGCAATAGAAAAGAAATAAAAAGAATGGTTTAGTTGCTCCTCCTAGCATAGAGGAGTGTTGCTCCTAGCAGTGCTGCAACCACACCTATACCTCCAAACAATGTCTCTGGCACAACCATGAAAGGTTCTACTGTAAAGTCGTACCAGTGCATGTCTCCTGGTCCATGTGGATGCCCTACGCATACGATAACCTGGAGGGTTGTGCCAGGTTCAACGTCAGGCACTGTAAGTATTGCACTAGCATATCCTGTTAGTGTCTCCCCAGCAGGAACACTCCATGTACCATACCCAGCGAATGGATTACCTTCTCCATCCACAACCCCTACTATTACCCACTCACCGATTATGCTATGACCATCTGTCCATGCAAAACCTGCATCTCTCCATCCTCTTGGTCTATCCCCTTCTATCAACGTAACACTCATCTCTGCTGTTATAGTGCTCCCAGGTAATCCACTACTCTGGGAGAGGCTTAAGCTCATCTCCCTATCACGCTCTACCTCACATAGTATACCATGTTCCTCCTCATCCTCTTGTGCATAGGCTGTATTGATGAATCCAGCGAGTAACAGTGCTAGTACCATAACTGCTACAATCCGTCTTTTATTATTAGCCATGAGAATAACTATTAATAGTTATTAATAAAATTGTATAAACTTAATATAAGAAGATTAAATAGTCCAGCTTACACAATAAAAATAATCCATAAAATGAGAAAAACTAAAATAGATTACATATTATTGTAATGCTCCAGCTTTATCTCCTGTTTTAGGTACCTCTTTATCCCTTCCTTGTACTTATCTAGAAAGACTATTGTTAGGTTAAGCAGGCACTCATCACATATAGGCTTGTTCCTGAAGCTTATGCCCTTGCCCTTCTCAAACGCAAAGTTCATATCGCATATTATGCAACGCATAAAACGAATAACTGGTGGGGGTATAAATTAATTCCTAGTCAAACTTCTTACACCGTTTATTATCCTACCTACAGTATCATACATCCCTTCCTCGAATAATGTGCCTATGACTATCACATCTGCCCCAGCCTTTGCAAGGGATACTGCTGTATGCTCATCCTTTATGCCTCCTCCAACCAATAGCAGACCATCAAAGTTCTTCCTTACAGCAGTGACCATCTCAGGCCTGACTGATGAGTGCACCCCAGATCCAGCCTCAAGGTAAAGTGCTCTCATACCCATGTACTTTGCTGCGAGAGCATGCATAACTGCAAGTTTGGGCTTGTCCATTGGTACACCCCTTGCCCTCCCTATGAACCATACAGAGCTGCCCTCGCCTATTACAAGGTAACCCATTGGTATAGCCTCAAGCCCATGCTTCTTCACATAGAGTGCACCTAGAGCCTGTGCTTGGGTAATGAAGTATGGGTTCTCTGAGTTGAGGAGTGAACTGAAGAGTATGGCATCTGCCTTTGCTGATATCCCAGTTATGTTACCAGGGAAGAGTATGACTGGTATCTTAGTACTAGCCTTTATCGATGCTACTACCCCATCCAACTCTATCTGATCTATCACTGACGAGCCACCAACCAGTATAACATCTGCCCCCAACTCCTCTGCCTTCCTTGCCATGTTAGATGCGCTATCATACTCTAGCGACTCTGAGTCTATTAAGATGAAGCATAATGGCCTCTTCTTTGATAGTTCAAAGAGCCTACTCTCCACAGGTCCCATTGCAGATGTATATACTCTACCTTTATATCTACTCTTAGCTATACATATCTGGATAGCTAAATGGATAGGGATGAGTTGAATGATGATAAGATATTAAGGTTCTTTCTTGAAAGATCCTTATTTAGTGCTAGACAATTTGATATTATTTATAGAAGAATACATGGGGAGAGAGATCAGGGAATAAGTAGAGGAGCATACTATAGGCTATTAAAGCAGAGTATAGAAAAGGTTGAAGGGATGATCTACAGCCTACTCCTGTTAACATACATAGGTATGCTGGATGGTAAGAAGCGAGAGGTGCTTTTACAACTCCTCAAACAAATAGATGTGATATCACATAGTAGTGCTGATAGTGATGATGTGATCTATGTGATGGATGTGATAGATAAGCTAGTGAAAGGTATTAGTAGGGTTTGAAGTGATCTTATTTATAGATTGGTCAACTATATTTGGCTCATCATGTGATATACAGGTCTGTTAGGATGTGATGCATGAGTATAAGCATGGGAGTAAGCGTGGAGGATGTGATGTTCATGCTCATATCATATATTGCAGGGATGATTGTAACATCGCTTATGATAAACAAGGATAGATACTCCAATAGAATAAGTGATAACCCTTATGAGGCTTATGAGCATGTTATTGCTGATCTTATGGCTAGAATAGATGTGATAGATCTTAGGGTTAAGAGGATTTATAGCATCACAGAATCATTATACAACGTATCACATCACATGGAAGAGAATTATGGTAGGGTTTATGAGATTGAACGGGATAATAGTACTAGTGATGATTACAAGGGTTCACCATCTATGGCTAATAGCACTATGAAGGCAGTTGATGGTGGTAGTGATGGTGATGGTGAGGGTGAGGGTGAGGGTAGAGAGGATAGCAGTGGTATGAATGGTAAGTTGATGATAATCTCAAGTTATCATGATGCCAACAATGATGTAGTAATGAAGGAGGAGGATAAAGGAGCTATTTATAGGCATATAAACAGTAGCACTATAGAGAAGATCTTGAGTATTATACAAGAGGGACCAAAGACATCAAGGGAGATAGAGAAGAGGTTAGGGATGAGTAGGGAGCATACTGCAAGGCTCATGAAACGTTTGTATGAGATGGGTTATGTTATAAGGGATGAGAGTAAGAGGCCATACAAGTATATGCTTGCTCAAACAGATGATGCTAAGAAGGTTACCAATTAACAAGCAAGCAGACAGATAATCTTAATGCTTCAGTAATACCCTCTTATACCTCCACTCCCTCCCACTCCTACTCCTGGCAAGAATGCCCTTGCCTGTAAACCTTGCAAGATATGTTGAGACCATGCTCAACTTTATAGGTTCATTGTACCTATCCTCGTATGCCTCAAGCACTTGTGAGGATGTAAACTCACCATACGGGAACTCCTCCTCTATAAGGTGCATTATCCTATCTCCAAGGGAGTTGGGTTCCTCAGCATCATACTTCTCATTGCTACTATCATCTAGGAGGTTCATCATCTCAAATACCTTTAGAACCTTCTCACGAGTAAGGTTACCCTCTACTACAATAGAGTACTTACTACCCTCACTATCCTCTAACTCTATCTTCACCTTCTTACGTGCCACGTATCAGGTGCACCTACCTCTCTATCTATCCTGGGGGTCAATAAAGATGATGGTTTAAATCTGTAGTAGGGTTAGTCTAACTTTTGAATGGAATGATATACTGTAGGCTCTACTATGATTAACCCAGCAGTTAGGATAATTAAACTATTATGTAATATCCTACTTGCTATCCACAGATTTAGCAGTAGATTTGTCAAGATGATATCTCTACAATATCAAACAATCTTAACTCTTCAGGAATTAAATGGTTGAATAAAGTATAGTCATGGCTATAGTAGAGGTTGAGATACCAGATGGTGCACTGAGGTTCCTTAGAGCAATGCAGATACTCTGGCAGTATCCCAATGGTTGGGTTGAGCAGTACCTAACCAATGCTATACTGAAGAGCATAGAGAAGGATATAGATGAAGGGATAATAGATAGGGAGAGGGTAAAGGAGGCTTGTGGTATAAGCAAGCTATACTCACAGGAACTACCATTGAACAAGGAGGCTATCCCCGTATAGCCTACATACTATTTTTTGAATAAGAATTTGTTTATTGTTTATTAACCACCAGTTAGTCTAGCAAATCTGCTATTTACACTCCTGCTCCCCTTCTGCCTAGAGTAGGCTAGATAATCAAGGTTCACAAGTGCTATCTGTGCTGACTCTCTAACCTCTTTACTCTCATCATTTAAAGCCTGTATGAGTGCTCTTCTAGCACTCTCAGATCCTATAACACCCAATGCTATGGCTGCCTCATGCCTAACGAACTGGCTCTCATCTTTAAGCATTGCAGTTATAAGTGCATCTACTGCCTTGGCATAACCCATCTGCCCTAGGGAGAATGCTGCCTCATGCCTCACAAGTGCATTGGGATCGTTGAGGAGTACATCACATATAGGCTCTACAGCATCCTCTCCCTCTGCTATCTCTACAAGTATGCATACAGCTCTAGCCCTTATATCAAAGTCTTCATGCTTGAGTAATGCCTTGAAGTACTCAACATCCTTCCTATAGAATGCTTCCTCCATCTCCTCAAGTAGTAGATTCTTTGCATCATTCTTCATAATTAGGGATGATATAGTGGTAGATTCATACTTTACTCATGGGCTTGCTGCTTAGGATGTACCTATTGCTCTCCCTTCTAGCCTTCTTGATTATAGCTGTTGTTAATGGTATTATATCGATGGTGATGCCAGATGGTCCTAACTTCCACTTACACATTGGATACTTGGTAGATTGACTGGAGCATGGTCAATAGACTTCATAGTTGATATGCTTATAACTGCACTATGTATAGATCTAGCATTAACCATTGTATGGATCAACCATTATAGGTATCCTTGATGTATGCTATGGATGTTTATTGATTATTGATGATGATGTTTATGTAGATACTGCAACTACTTTATATATAGGATGGATAAGCAATCTTGTAATGGTGAATGTATGCTTATCTCATAAGGAGGACCCAGATGGTATAGTATCAGCATCGCTTATCAAGTATGCATATCCTAATACAATCGTTATTCTTGCAGATTACTCAGATCTACTAGAGAGGCTTGAAGAAGCAGTAAGGATTGAAGGGCTTGATCATCTCTTCATATGTGATATGGGTCTAAGTAAGGCCAATGAGGAAAGGTTCTTCAAAGTTGTAGAAGAGGCTAGCAAGAGATCAAGGATTACATACATAGATCATCATCATCTAGAGGAGAGTAGCAAGGATAGGTTAAGGGGTTATGGTGTTGAGTTGATACATAGCATAGCAGAGTGCACATCCATCCTTATATATCATAACTTACTGAATGAGAATATACCATCTAGGTTTGCTCTACTTGCTGGGCTTGCTGCAGTGATCGATGAGATGGGTGATAGGGAGATAGCAGGCATGATATTGAAGAGTTATGATAAGCATTTTGTTGAGTTTGAAGCAACATTGCTAGCATATGCAATATACCAGAATCAGCATAGAGAGGAGTTCCTACTTACATTGGTTGATAGACTTGTAGAGGATATGCCCCATGCAATAGATGGAGTGCTAGAATCTGCAAAGGAGTATGCTCAGAAGATAACCAATAATATAAGTGTGATAGAGAATAGTGCAAGAAAGGATGATGGTATTGTTTACATTCAAGCTTTAGACCTTCCTGCAAGCACTGTTGCAAATATGCTATTGGCAATGTATAAGAGTACCAAGGTTGCTATAGCATACAAGCAGAGAGGCGATAAGATGGTTGTATCCTTAAGGGGGTCTAACTTGTGTAAGTTACATCTAGGCAAGCTTACAAATGATGTAGCAAGTGAACTTGGGGGTAGTGGAGGAGGGCATGAGAAGGCTTCTGGTGCAATGCTACCAAAGGATAGTATAGATATCTTCATTGAAAGGGTTAAAGGTTTCATAAATAGCTCCACTTAATATATAGATAGTATTTTTATTATAATTGGTGATTTCCATATTTATTTATTTAGTTAGCTAAGCGGTGGTCCATCTTAACAAATTGTAGAGAGTAGATATAGTTGTTAATATAGATCCTGTTAACATATGAGATATGTTAACATATTAACCTCCAGTGGAAGTGATGGTGTCATAATCTAACTATATGATGCTCCAGTGGAAGTGATGGTGTCATTTTAAGCCTGTATTAACAATATTAACATAGATTTGATGCTCCAGTGGAAGTGATGGTGTCATTTTAAACCCAGTTAATATATGGTTAACTTGTAGTTAACAATCTGTTAATGTAAGAGGGACACCATGATTTCCTCTGCTCTTTACAATAAAGATGGTAATTAGCAATAGTACTAAATGATAAATATTCTAGATAAATCATCAACTAAAATTGAGTTAGCAGTTTAAAAGTTAAGATAGTACACTCTAAGGTTAGTAAGTAGATTGGAAATGGTGGTGTGGGTGTGTAGAATGGAGAGGTAGATAGGAGATGGAGTATGATAATATTATAGATGAGATCTTCAACAGGGTTGTAACCTCTAAGCCATTGATAAAGGATAGGGATGTTCTTAGATCGGATTATGTACCAGATAGGTTACTCTACAGGGATGATGAGATTAGAGCAGTTGCAGAGTCACTCTCACCATTGCTCAAGGGATCCAGGGCATCTAACCTCTTACTCTATGGCAAGCCTGGAACTGGTAAGACAGCTGTTGCTAGATACGTACTCAAACACCTACAGGAGAGGGCAAGGAGATACAACCTAAACGTTGCTCTAGCATACTCAAATGTGAAGAATGCAAAGAGGGAGTATACAGTGCTTGTACAACTTGGAGAGGCTATAGGCTTAAGGTTCCCATTCACTGGTCTAGCATCAAGTGAGATATTCACAAGGATAGTCAACCATATAGATGAGCATGGTATAGATACAGTATTCGTACTTGATGAGATAGACTTCCTTGTCAAGAAGCATGGGGATGAGATACTCTACCAGATGACAAGGGCAAATGAGCGTTTACATAAAGGCTCTCTTGGCCTTGTTGGTATCTCCAATGATCTTAACTTCAAGGATCTACTAGATCCAAGGGTTCTAAGCAGCCTTAGTGAGGAGGAAGTCCTCTTCTCCCCATACACTGTTGAGGAGTTGAGGAATATACTAATGGATAGGGCTAAGTTAGGTTTCAATGAAGGATGTATAAGTGATGCAGCAATAAACCTATGCGCTGCAATAGCAGGGGCAGAGCATGGTGATGCTAGAAGGGCATTGGATCTGTTAAGGGTAGCAGGCGAGGTTGCTGAGCGTGAGGGTGCTGATATGGTTGAGGAGAGGCATGTTAGGATAGCAGAGAAGAGGATAGAGCAGGATAAGGTGAGCGAGACCCTAAGGAAGTTACCACTTCATGAGAAGCTTGTTATAGTAAGTGTTATGCTCTCAAATAAGGGTTCGACTGGGGATGTTTATGATACATACATCTCGCTAGCAAAGAGGTTAGGAGTACAGCCAGTGACGCAGAGGAGGGTAGGGATGATAGTTAGTGAATTGGATATGCAAGGATTGCTCTATGCTCCAGTTGTTAATCAAGGTAGATATGGTAGGACAAAGCGTATATCTCTAGCCATACAGGATTCCCTAGTGAGGGAGGTCCTTGCTGAAGATCCAATGCTTGCAGTTCTACTCTGATCTTACTCTTGATTTAAATAACCTTTAGTCGCTTAAACTGATATGAGTAAGAGGAGAAGGCTAATACTCCTTGCCATAGCATCCCTAGCATTCATAGCATTCTTCAACATCGGTGCAAATAGCGAGATAAGTGAGCAGGATGCCAAGAATATGACAGAGCAGTTCAAGGAGATGGTCAAGGATATAGATGCTTATGGGATATTCCTTAACAACTTTAGGATAGCATTAGCGATGTTCATACCTGCTCTAGGTATATTGATTGGTCTATTCTCTGCCTACTCCACAGGCTTGGTATTCAAGGCATTGGTTACAACAACACCAGAGCTTGCAGGGATACCTCCATTGCTAGTACTTGCTACACCATTTGGTATAATGGAGGTTATCTCATATGGGCTAGCAATGTCTCAGAGTGGTATACTCCTGCAAAACATAATCCAGAAGAAGGGCTTCAGGATTGCTATAGTACCAACACTCATACTCATAGGCATAGTCTGTGCACTGCTACTTGCTGGAGCGTTCATAGAGTACTACATGATAAGATCTGCAATTGAGAGGGTACAAGTATAGTATAGTAAATGGTCAACAATACAAACATTTATCCCCTCCAGCTAAACTTCTCAGATATGCTTGGTACAAGAGTACACTACTACCCAAGGCTTGATAAGCCTGTAATGGTTGCTGCCTTACCAGATATGGGTAATGTTGCTGGTCTATGCATCTCAACCCTAATCAAAGGGCTTAATGCTGAACTCTTTGCTGAGGTATATGCATACTGGCCACCATACGTTACATACAAGGATGGTGTTGTAGAGTATAGACAGTCAACGTACAGGTTCTACTCCTCAAGCAGGGATGATCTTGTTATATTTGGAGGAGACTTTAACCCTACAGATCCAAGGAGGCTATATGAGGTATGCTATGAGGTAGTTAACATGGCTCAGAGGTTATCTGTAAAGAGGTTATACACTCTAGGAGCAGCACTAAGACCTTCTGTTGGTGCAGAGCCAAGGGTATATGGTGCAGTTAACAACAGCAGCCTCATTGATGTGCTGAGAGAGCATAACATACTCATCTTGGAGGGAGAGGGGCAGATAACTGGCTTCAATGGTCTCATACTAGGTATAGCAATGGAGAGAGGGTTGGATGCTATATGCGTACTAGGGGAGATAGATAATCCAGAGATGATACAGCCTAGATCAGCAAAGAGGGTGCTTGAGAAGATGTTGGAGATTGCAAAGATAAGAGGATTTGATATGTCAGAGCTGGATGAGGAGGAGAGGAGGAAGAGGTTCATGGAGGAGCAGTTGCGTTACATGAACAGCATGCTTGAGAGGGATAAGAGAAGGGGTAGAGATATTGGGATATACTACTGATGAAAGCGCTACTTGACCATTCTCATTATTATTGCTGCTGTTATTATTGGTTTGATTTATTATTTATTTAGTTCTTGCTGTTATTATTATTATTATTGTTGTTGGCTAGGTTTGATCACCATAACGCATAGATCGCTATAATCCCTATCTGGGATATCTGCAAGTTTGCAGCGTGTAACCTTCTCATTACTCAGAGTAAGATTCTCATATATATCAACAGTGAAAGCATCAACATCTATACCCTCATCCCTCAAGAACCTTCCTATGTGTTGTGGCATAAAGTCCCATGGTCTAGGCAAGAGTATAACAGGGCGTTTTGCTCTTAATGTGTTGAGTAGAGCATCCTTCTCCCTATCTATACTCCCTGTTACATGGAAGGTTATTAGGCTAGATCTATCTATAGCAACCTTTGATCTTGCTGCTGCTACTTGTACTGAACTTATACCAGGGATGATCTCAACCTCTATACCATTACTCTCAAACAACGATACAAGTTTATCAACTATCTCAGACTCTGAGAAGTCTGGATCGCCTGTGAAGAGGATGCAGCATACCTTCTCCCCTCTCCCTCCTTCTCCTTTCCTTTCCCCTTCCCTCTCCCTACCTCTTCTCTTCTCCCCCTCTTCTCCATCTTTACCTTTCAGATAATCTAGGAGTTGAGCATAGACTTCATCCTGTGTCTTAAGGGTTATCATCCTAACATCCTTCTTCTCCCTCTTTGCCATCTCACTCTTCTCCCTGCTCTTCTCCCTCATCTCATCATAACCCTTATCTACAATATTCTTTATAACATTCAATGCATGCTTATACCCAACAACTACATCTGCACTCTCAATAAGCCTCTTTGCTATCTCTGTGATGTACAATTCTCCTCCAGGTCCTACACCTACAAGGTATACCTTACCCATACAAGAGAGGCAAAAGATTTAATTATATAAGCCTATGCTGTATCTGCATGGTGCTGGATGAGAAGAGGGTACCAAAGGAGATATACGAGTGGCTGATATCGGAGTCACTCAACCTTGATGTCGAGGGATTGAGGAAGAGAGGTAACAAGAAGGAGAGTTAGGATAGCAGTAATGTATATTTGCTTGCTTACTTGCTTTTTAATCAACATAACCTACAAATGATGATGTAATAACATATCAATGCATATAGAGATAGGAGAGATGTGGTGGATATGAGTTATTGAATCTTAGATTGATATGAGATCGAATAGAGATTGATTGGTATCAAATCAAATAATAATAACTCCTCCTTTCATTCCTCACTTACTATCTCTGTACCAAGATCATATCCATCTATAACATCCTTTATAACTTGAGGATCTGCCTTCACAACCCTGGTTGGTATCCTTGACCTCTGTATTATCTTCAGTGCAACTATATCCATCAACTCATATGTACCTGCATTGAACCTCTCCCTTCCAAGCATGGAGAGTAGTTCATTAACACTTACCCTCTTGAGCAACCTTGCATCTCTATGCACCCTAGGATCTGAGGTGTATATACCTTCAACATCAGTAGCATTTATGAAGAGTTTAGCATTCACCCTCTCAGCGATAAGTGCTGATGTTGCATTAGTGCTCTGCCCAGGGTGGAGTCCTCCAGCGACAACAACCATTCCAGTAGATGCTGCCATGCTAACCTCTTCAAGGTCAGTTGGTATAGAAGGGTAGACTATATCTACCCCTATAGCGTATGAGAGGAGCCTAGCATTCAATCTTGATACCTCTATCCCTATTTCATCAAGGCTAGACTCATCCGCTCCAAGTACTCTAGCAGCATCGATGTACAGTCTAGCCTCCTTGCCCCCTCCAGCTATGACTATGGGTTGTAAACTCTTGCCCATCCAGATCTCCCTTAGCATCCTTGCATATGGTGTTATGGTATCAACTTTATAGAGATCGAAGATGCTCCCACTCAACTTTATAACAACCCTACCTCTAGAATTCTTGCTATTGCTACTAT